>NZ_JBEZJP010000110.1:0-21138 GCF_040653175.1 Actinomadura sp. NPDC048032 | reverse complement strand
ACAGCGGCTTGGGCATGCTTCTGACGGAGCTGGCACCCCGCGAGAGCAGGAGCATCGTGGTGCCGGTCCGCGACACGCCCAAGGACGCCGCCGTGTGGGGTCACCGCATCGCCGCGGAGCTGCGCGACCGTCCGGCGGCGTTCGCGAGGGCCGCCGCCCTCCGGCGGCACCTCGCCGCCCGCTGGACCTGGGCGGACGCCGTCGAGCGGATCCTCTCGGCGCTGTGACCGGTCAGCCGTCGGCCGTGAGGCGCGCCGGTGCTCGGCCGCCGCGGGATCCCGCATCTCCTCGAAGGGATTCCCCGCCTCGCCCCGGCGGCGGAACGCCCGATCCGGACAGGCGAAGGTGCGGCGGTCGTAGATCGACTCGACCGGAGCCCGCACGACCTGGGGTGGCCGTGCAGGCTCCGGGACACCTTCCGATCAGCGGCGGCTCTCTTCCCGCGTCTCCTTCGTCCACCACTCGTACGCCTTGACGCCCGCGTAGCCGAGCCCGATGAACGGGATGACGAAGATTATCCACGGGAACTCCCAGGTGCCGCTCGTCTGGGCGGCGACGAAGAAGCCGTATCCGGCGAACAGCACGCCGCCGGCGCCTACTCGCATGCGGTCCTTCACGGACATCCCCGGCATAAACGCGGCGCCGATCAGGACGAACCCGGAGAGGATCGAGAAGATCTCGTACTTGGACCAGGTCATAGAAGCCTGCCCTTCTTCGGTGGATGCGGCGGGGGGCGTGCGTCACATGGGGGGCATCGGCACAGAGGTCAGGCGCTCCGCGGGAGAGCCGGTCAGTTCCCGCCGAATCCCGGGAGAAGGTGATCGAACGGGCCGTTGTCGTGCGCGGCGTCCACGATGGACAGGTAGAGACCGCCCGCCCAGAGAAGGACTGCGTACTCGCCGGGGTTCAGCTGCCACCGGTTCCGTGACCGCTCCAGGTGCGCGGTGCCCTGCTGCTCGCCACGGAAGCGCATCATCGCGGTGGCGGTGCTGCCGCTGACCGAGACACTGCCGGCGTCCACCTTGTCGATCTCCTTGCGATACGACTCCGGAGCCCGCTCGAACGCCGCAGAGATCTTCTGCGTGCAGTTCTCCTGGCCCGGCTGAGCCAGTTCACACCAAGCCTTCGCGTTCCCGGACCTTTCGGCCTTCTTCAGCGACTCAAGGGTCTTGCGCGCGCCCGACGCGCCCTCGATGAACACCACGCGCGTGTCGATCCCTGAGCCGGCGGCCACGGCGCCGTACAGGCCGAAGGCGAGAACGAGCAGGAGCACAGCCCCGATGCCCGCGACGGCGACCATCGGCAAGGCGAACGAACGCGATCCGTTACGGATGACGAGGGAGCTGTTGATCAGGCTCGTCCCGTTGATACCGACGCTGTTCCCCGCCACCGAGAACAGGTCGCGGCCCGCGATACGGCTGTTCCGCACGCGAGCGTTCCGGCCCGCGTTGAGCGATACTCCCGGGCGGGACTCCTCGAAGTCCGGCGGTCTGGTGTGTTCCATGACGATTCCCCCTCGTACGGACGGCCCAACCCTGCGGAGCGGAGCGGGACGGGGCAACCCGGCTGCCGCGCGGTGGTGGGGCCGGTGGCACGGCGCTCCCAGCGGCACCTGGCCGTGCCTGCCATGGCCTTGCAGGTCAGAGTGGTGAGAGCCGGTATCCGGCGGGCCTCGCCCACCGCCCCGGGGCGGCGATGGCAGGCGCGGAATCTACCGCCCGGTATGGCGCAGGCGAGCCATCCGCCGTTCGCCGCGGTCATCGCCGGTCGCCCTTCGATGCCAGCAGGGCCAGCGCGGCCGGATCGAGGACGGTGATGCGGCCCCGGCCCGTCTTGATGATCCCGTCCCGACGCAGCGAGTGCAGCGCGCGTACCAGCGAGGCGCGCGACATCCCGAGGAGGTCGGCGATCTCGCGCTGGAGACGCGGCAGGGAGGGTTCGGCCGCGTCGCTCCGCCGGTCCTGGTCGAGCAGCCGGGCGAGCCGCGTGAGCGGCGCCTCCTCACCGATGCCGCGCTGCAGATCGGCGTCCCGGAGCCGTTGGACGGCCACGCGCAGCAGCACCCGGCTCAGCCCGTCGTACCGCCGCACGACCCGGTCGAATGCCTCGTGGGAGATCGCGAGGACGTTGCCCGCGTCCACGGTGATGACCGTCGCCGAGTGGGGCCCGCCATCCACCAGTGACATCTCGCCGACGATGTCGCCGGGCCCGCGATGCGCGAGCCAGACCTCGCCCTCACCGGTCCGGTGCACGACACGCGCGTGCACCGACCTGAGGATGAGGACGGCATCGCTACGGCGATCCTGGACGCAGAGTTCGGCACCCGCCCGGCAGGCCCGTATCCGCCCCGTCCCCGCCAGGGCATTGCGCCACTCGGCACGTAGCTGGCTCCAGAAATCGTCCCCCTGCCCCCTCTCCGGCAGAGGCGCGCGCCGCATCGGGCCGCCCGGAGCAGTCCTCGCAGGCCGCCGCACAGGAAGGACGAGCGACGATTCGCCATTGCGTTCTTTCAATCTCTCTTCGATACGCACTTCGTGTTCCGTGAATCGAATCCGGACATGACATTGGTGACCTGTCTCGACCAGGTCGATGGTGGGCTTCCGCTGCATTACGACATCACGGAACGGGTGGGCACAGATCCGATGCTGGAAAGAGCTGGAATGCGCTGAAAATCCTCCGGCACCGGGCGAGAGCTGGTCCGGGTGTGCCTTCGACCTGCGCCCGCGGTCAGAAGATGATGAAGATCATTCGGAAACGGCCGCCCCGGAAGAGGTAGCGGACGTACAGGGCGGAGAGCCCCGTGCAGAGGAGTCCGATGAACCCTGCGCCGACGGCTCCGCCGGCGAAGACCCCGAAGCTCCCCAGCACGCTGGTACCTCGTGGGGAGGGAGGGTGGGGATCCGGGCCAGGCCGATCGCGGACACCAGCTGATAGATGCTGCGGGAGCACTGCCTCCCCGCGATTCGGGCGCCGGCCTCGACGGACACCCCCGACGTGCCGCGGATTTGCTCCCTGGGCGGGTCGCGCAGAAAGACCGGAGTGACAGCGGTGGGGGGTGTGCTCCTCTGATCGGCTCCGGGTTCCGGACTTGTCGGCCGGTAATACCGCCCGCCGGGCACATCCGTCGACACGTGCGCGACCAGCAGGCCGTTGACCGCCATGATGAGCGCCGCGCCCACGACGGCGCTCAACCCGCCCGCGTTCAGGGTGAAGCTGCGGTTGTGAGTCATGTACGCGTCCCGCGTGGCCGCCTGTGCGCTGACGGTCTCGCGGCCGGACGGTTGCCATGCGCCGCGCAGGACGATCACCGTGGTCAGCATCAGGACGGCGGCGAACCCGCCCCAGACCCAGTCGCCGCCGAAGATCCGCCCCGCCTCGTCCGGCGGCCTCCGGGCTGGCCCATGGACGCAACCACTTCCGCGCCCTCGCCCGCACGAGCCCTTGTCGTCACAGGTACAGGTCTCTTCCTGAAATGTTGCCGGAGATCTGCGCGTTCCCGCCGATGTTGAGATGGACCCCATTGGTCTGCCCCGGCTCACCGGTGGGGTTGTCGGCGGTCGCGGTGCCCTGCGCGGCCAGCCTTGCCGCGAGTTCGTCCTCGGCCGGCAGGTGGAGCCAGGCCTCCAGCGTCGATTCCTTCACCTTCACGATGGTGGGGTGGAAGCTGGAGGGGTCGAAGTCCTCATAGCCGTACCGGACTACGGCCTTGTGGACGTCTTCGGAGAGCAGATAGGCGACCGGGCCGCGCGCCTTGGCGAGCGACGACTTCAGGGTGCCGGCCTCGTTCAGCCGGAACGTCTCATCGATGCTGGCGCCGGAAAAGCCGTGGTCGTCCCTGAACGTCTGCCCGATGTGGACCGCGACGCGCAGGCGCGGACGCTCCGGACCGGCGGGGGCCGTCTCGGCCAGCCGCAGGAGCCGGGACACGATGACCTTCGGAGGCACCGGGTCCGGCACCGACAGCGGCCAGAGCATGAGAACGCCGTCGCCGCGGTCCTCACGAGCGCATCGAGACCACTCAGGGCCGAGTGTCCGCTCCAGCCAGGCGTACATCTCCTTCCGCGCGTGGCGCTTTCCCATGTCGTTGCGAGACGCGCTGCCCGCCATATCGGCGACCACGATGACCGCTGTCTGCGAGTACTCGGTCATGACCGGGCGACCTCCTGTTCGTGTTGCGCTCTGTCCCCGCGTCGGCCCCGCCGTCGCGGGGCTCTCTCTGAAAGACGTCCGAAACGCCTTCATCTTGGTCGTCTCGGGCCGGGGGCGGCCGAGGTGCGGCGGGAAGGATGTGCCCTGACCCGGGCCGTGCCTCGTCAATTTCCACCGGTTTTCGAGAAGGCGCAGGCCAGTCAATTGATCACTGATCTTGGAATGGTCGGCCCTGAGAGGGGGCGACCAGTCCGGAGGGTCGTATTACCCGCGGGTATGGCGCACCTGCGCCATTGAGCAACCGCCTACGTGGACCTGGTCGCCGAGGCGTTCCGCCAGGCGCGCAAACTCCACGCCCTCCCGAATCGGGTCGAGCTCGGAGGCCGCTGGACGGCCCTGACGTCAATGAGCCTCCGCCCCCTTCAGGTCCGTGACCGGATAGTTCATCGCCTCGAACATCGCGAGGGACTCCGCGCGGCATGTGCGGGCGCGTCCCGGGTTCCCGGCCTTCCGTTGGGCTGCGGCGAGATCCCGGAGGACGTGCGCGGTCCAGAAGCGGTCGCCGAGCAGCCGGTCGAGCTCCAGCGACTGTTCGAACCGCACGATCGCCTGCTCCAGACGGCCGAGCCGCTGCTCGATCCGCCCCAGCGAGCGCAGCGCCTCGGCCTCGCCCTCCGTGTAGCCGATCCGCCGGTAGAGGCCGAGCGCCCGGCGGCCCAGCGGCAGCGCCTCGTCGTAGGAACCGAGCCGTTCCCGCTGCTTGGTGACGTGGATCATCCCGTCCGCACGGGCGAGTGGATCGCCGACCGCGGTGGAGGCGCTGAGTGCCCGTTCCGCGTGCGCGAGCGCCTCGGCGTTGCTCCCGAGGGAGTCGTACAGGCGGGTGAGCGACAGGTGAGTCTGGAACACGCCCCTCGCGTCGCCGATGCTCTCGCACTCTGCCAGTGACATCCGCAGCAGCGGCAGCGCGTCCCCCTGCCGCCCCAGCCTGTTCAGGCCGTCGCCGAGCAGCCGCATCGACGTCGCCTGGACGGCGCGGTCCCCGGCGCACCGCGCGGCGTCCAGCCCGATCCGGTGCAGCGCCACCCGCTCGGTGCGCCGCCCGCTGCGGCGCAGGAAGACGGTCGCGGCCCAGGCGAGCCGCCAGACGTACTGGTCGAAGCCCGCGGCGGCGGCCTGCTTCATCGCCGCCTGCAGCACGGGCATCTCGGCGGCGAACCACGCCATCGCCTCTGGCCGGTCCCGGAGCAGGGGACCCGGCCGCCCGGGTCCCGCGGGCGGCAGGTCGGCCTCGCGGCACGGCTCGATCGCCCGGGCCGCCCGAATCGCCGTGCCCAGGTAGTAGTCGAGGACGCGCCCGATCGCGCTCCTGCCCTCCTCCGGGGCGCCGCGCCGCGCCAGGTCGCGGGCGAACTCCCGCAGCAGGTCGTGCGCGGAGAACCGGCCGATGACCTGCTCGGTGAGCAGGTTGGCGCGGGTCAGGGCGTCGAGCTCGGCGGTGGGCGGCGCGTCGGCGTCCAGCAGCGCGCGGCAGGCATACGCGTCGATGTCGGGGTAGGCGCCACCGATCAGCCGGAACAGCCGCGCCGCCCGCTCGGGGAGGAGCGTGTAGGAGGCGCGGAACACCGAGCGCGGGTCGAGGTCGGCGGAGCCCTCTCCCAACGCGCCGAGCCGGTCGGGCGCCTCGCGCAACCGGGAGGCGAGTGCGGAGAGCCGCCAGTCCGGGCGGTCCGCCGCCCGTGCCGCGACCATGCTGAGCGCGAGCGGCAGCCCGGCGCACAGGCCGATGAGCTCGTCCGCGGCGCTCTCCTCTGCGGCGACCCGCTCCGCGCCGAGCCAGCTCCGCAGCAGGTCGCGCGCCTCCCGGCGCGGCAGCACCGGCAGGGTGACGCGATGCGCGCCCTCCCGGACGACCAGGCCGTCGAGCCGGTCCCGGCTGGTGACGATCACCAGGCAGTGGCCGGCGCCGGGCAGCAGCGGCCGGACCTGGTCGGACGACCTCGCGTCGTCCAGCACGACCAGCATCTTCCGGTCGGCCAGCAGGGTGCGGTAGAGCGCGCTCTTGCCGTCCAGGTCGTCAGGAATCGCCTCCGGGGCGGCGCCCAGAGCGTGCAGGAACCGATGCAGCGCCTCGCCCGGGTCGAGCGGTCCATCCTGCTCGAAACCGTGCAGGTCGACGTGGAGTTGGCCGTCCGGGTAGCGCTTCTTCAGTTGGTGCGCCCACCACAAGGCCAACGTGGTCTTCCCGACGCCGGGCGCTCCATCGATGGCGACGATGACCGTCGCCACGCCGCCGGGCTTGTCCAGGAGGTGCGCAAGCCGGTCGAGTTCGGCGCCGCGCCCGGCGAACCGTTCCGTCACGCACGGGAGCTGGCGCGGTGCGGGAGGCACGGCACCGCGCGGTCCGCGCTGCGGCGCCGCCTCGATGTCGTCGCGCAGCGTGCTCAGCAGGCGCTGCCGCTCGGCATCCGCGCCCAGCGCGGTGAGCAGCTGGTCGAAGACGGCGGTGGACGGCAGCGTCGTGCCGTTCAGGTAGGCGTAGAGGCTGCTCCGGGAGACGTTGATCCGCCGGGCCAGGTCCGCGCGGTCCACCGCCCGCCCCTGCCGGTGCTCCCAGTCGATGAGGAGGAGGGCCAACTGCTTGACCAGATCGCGTCGCATCGCCACAGGATCATCGGCGTGTCCGTGGGAGAACATGTCCCTCCGTACGCTGGTCACCTCACAACGGGACTCAGCGTATTTACGGCCGACATCGGGGACCACCGTGCCATCACGGAGTCCGCTGGCCGGATCAGGCCCACTCTTGGCACGCCGAAGAGCAGGTCAGGGACGGCGGCGGCCTGCCGCGCCTTGGGCGTGGTCCAGCCGATGGGCGGAACCGGGTGCGCGCGGGACAACGCTGCCCCGCCGGGTGTCAGGGGGTGGGCCAGTCCCAGCGGGGGACCTCGCGCAGCGGGTGCAGTTCGTCGTCGGTACGGGCGTGGGAGTTGCGCATGGCGACCTCGGTGCCGAACTCCACGTGCTCGCGCAGCGCCTGCCGGAAGGGGGCATCGGCGGGGAGCCCGGCCGCGTCGGCGGCCGCCATGTGCAGCTCGACGAACCGGAGCCGCTGCTCCTCGGTGATCTTCAGGTGGCGGTGGACGTCGATGAGGTGGGAGAAGCCGCCCATCTCGCGCGTGAAGGTGTCGGGGCCGCCGAAAGTCTCGGCGGTGAAGGCGGTCAGGCGATCGACGTGGGTCGGCTGGCCCTCGCCGAAGAGGGGCTGGAGCAGGGGGTCGGCCAGGAGGCTGGAATAGAACAGGTCGATGAACCTGCGGAGGCCTTCGTACCCGCCGGCGTGCTCGAAAAGGGTTTCCATGATTACACCATTACTTGCATGACGACGGTCAGGTTCGTTTATCGCAGGCGGCCGCCGGTCTGTCGAGGCCCGGTACCGGTTGTGGTCATGGGGCCAGGTCGGTGATGTAGTCGTGCAGGCGGCCAGATCCTTTTGAGCATCGCAGTGGCGCGGGCGGCGGCCCGGTTCCCCACCACAACACCGAGTACAAGAAGCCTCGCGATGGAGGTCGGCCTCACCGTGGCCAAGGTCGATCCGATCGGCTGGTCCCACACCGACGTCCCCGACAGCACCGCCGTCGAGTACGCGCTTGAGATCGACCAGCTCACCGACGTGATCCGGGCGCACCGCCGCTCCGAGCACACGGCCCGCATCGCCCCCGCGGGCGGTACCGGCGAGGAGCGCTGGTGGAGAGATCCGAACCGGGCAAGACCAGGTGATCGCCGGTGTCCTGGCCCGTCACGCCCGCGTCGCCGAGCAGCGGGAGAAGGCGGCGCCTCCACCGCCCGCGCCCGGCTACGACCCGCAGGCGTTGGGTGTGCTGTTCGGGAGGAGCCCGTGACCGTCGACGTGCTCAGGCCGTGGCGGCGCGGTAGGCGTAGTAAGCCAGGAACATGTCGACTCCGGAGTCGATCAGTCGTTCGGTCGTGTGCGGGTCGAGCGTCGTTCCGTAGGTGCCGTGGACCAGATGCGGATAGAGCACGAGCGAATAGAGCTGGAGGATGGCGGTCTCTACGTCCGGCATGGTCAGCCGACCGGCGGCGATGAGGCGTTCGAACGCCGCCACCAGGGCAGGGCGAGCGCGGTCGGGGCCGTGATGGCGCCAGGCTTCGCCGAGTTCCGGGAAGCGGCGGACTTCACCGGCGACGAGGCGGCGCAGGGCCACCATGTCAGGGGAAGTCATGCTGTCCACCCAGGCCCGGGCGGTCCATTTGAGTGCGCTCCGCAGGTCATCGGACTCTCCCAGCCGCTGCGCGGTGCCTGAGATGGCGTCGGCGAGGGCGTCCTGCAGGGCGTCGCCGATGACGGCGATGAAGAGGGTCTCCTTGCTGCCGTAGTGGTTGTAGACGGTGACCTTGGAAACACCCGCCTCGGCGGCGATGGCGTCCATCGCCGCATCGAACCCGTCCCGGACGAATGCCGACCGGGCCGCCTGGATGATCACCTGTCGCTTGCGCGCCGCCCGGTCCCCGGTGAGAACGCGCGGAGACTCGCTGCGCTGAGAGGGTGCTGGCATCGTCGCTCCTTCGTCGTCGACGTCCAGCGTACCGAAATATGAACTGTACGGTTGAGTTCAACTGAACTGGTGCGTACAGTACAGGGGTTCGACCGCACCGCGTCACCACCCGTGATCGTGGGCGACCAGAGCGGACCACGGGAGTGCCGCCATGCATGACACCTGTGATCGACCACAAGTCCGCGACCGGAACGCTCGGCGTCCTGGTCGCTCCAAGACGGCTGCGCTGGCCTTGCTGTCGTTCGCGATGCTGATCGTTTCTCTCGATCAGTACATCGTCGTCGTCGCGCTGCCGGACATCGGCCGCGAGCTCGGGTACTCGGCGCAGACACTGCAGTTGGTGGTCAGCGCCTACGCCGTCGCCTCCAGCGGATTCCTGCTGCTGGGCGGGCGCGCCGCCGACCTGCTCGGCAGGCGCCGGATGCTGGTCACCGGGCTCGCGCTGTACGCGGTGGCCTCGCTGGCGGGCGGACTCGCCACCGGTCCAGCGCCGCAGTTGGCGGCCCGGGCGGTCCAGGGCCTCGGCGGGGCACTGGTCTTTCCCAGCACGCTGGCGATCATCAACACCGCCTTCGCGGAGGGGCGCGACCGCAACCGCGCGCTGGGCGTCTGGGGCGGCTCCGGCGCAGCCGGGCTGGTGGTCGGTGTGCTGCTCGGCGGAGCGCTCACCCGCATGCTCGGGTGGGAGGCGGTGTTCTTCGTCAACGTCCCCCTGGCGGGTGGAGCGCTCATCGCGGCCTTTCGGCTCCTCGCACCGGACGGGTCGCGGACGGTGGGACGGGTGTTCGATCTGCCGGGTGCACTGGGCTCCACCGGCGCGGTCACGCTTCTGATGTTCTCCCTGGTCCAGGGACCGGCTCTCGGCTGGGACTCGCCCTGGACCGTCGGCATGGCGGCCGCGGGGCTCCTGCTGTTCGCGGTGTTCGCCGTCGTCGAGCGGCGCAGTCCCGACCCCCTCGTCCCCGTGAAGCTTCTCGCCAACCGCGTTCTGGGCGTGGCATTGGTAGTCGCTTTCATGTTCACGGCGACATTCGGAGCCCTCCTGTACTTCCTGTCCATCTACTTCCAGGACGTCCGCGGCTATGACCCTCTGCAGACCGGCGCGGCCTTCCTGCTCCCCACCGCGGTGGTGGTGGCGGGTTCGACGTTCGCCGGTCAGACGGTGACGCGCTTCGGGCTGAGGCGTACTCTCGTCGCCGCGCTCGCGATCGGTGCGGCCGGGGCGGTCGGCGTCGGCCTGGCCCTGTCGGCCGACGGCTCCTATGTCGCGCTCGTGCCGGGTCTCGTCGCGGTCAGCCTAGGGGACGGTGTCGTGTTCACCCTGATGTTCATCGCCGCCGGTACGGGGGTGGCCGACCACCGGCAGGGGGTCGCCTCCGGTATGGCCTCCACCAGTTCCGGGGTCGGCGCCGTCGTCGGCCTTGCCGCGCTTGTTCTAGTCGCGAACGCCGGTACCGAGGGGCTCAGCGGTGAAGAACTGCGCGTCGCCACCGCCGAAGGCATACGCACCGCCGTTCTCGTCATCGCCGGAGGGATCGTCCTCACCCTTTTCGCCGCGCTCAACCTTCGCGATTCCTCCGACCGCCCCCACCGATCCCAGGCCGACTCCACCGCGTCGAGGTAGTCGGCATGGCGAGCCGCACGTATGTGCCCCCCTGCCGCAGTCGACGCAGGCGACCGGCTCGCGGACCCCCAAATCGGGGGCCTGACGTCCTCCCTCGCCGAGCGAGAACTGGCCCTGGAAGAGGGCTGGATCGTCCTCACCGGCGGGATGACCGACGCCGTCCCCCTGGAACCGGATCGCCCGGTCACCGCCGAGTTCACCCACCTCGGCGGGGTGACCGTGTCCTGCGGCGAAGCTCGCCCCATGTGATCGCCTACGGGCCTGGTCAACGCCGACTGCTGCCGTTCATGCACGACCCCGAGTCCTGGACGACCCGCCTCCGGCCGGGTCGTCAGGTGAGGAAGAGGGGGAGCTGGGAGCAGGCGCAGACGTGGAGGACCAGGCCGGTGATGCGGGCCGCTTGGTCGGAGACCAGGAAGGCGACCGCGTTGGAGCGGACTCCGATCGGAGCCAGTTCCAGGGCCAGGGACCTGCTGAGGCCGACCAGGCCGGCCTTCGAAGCGGCGTAGTCGGGGTGGCCGCCCCCGAGCCAGGTGCGGGACCCGTTGTTGACCAGCGAGCCCGAGCGCCGCCTGGTCCACCAGGGCAGCGCCGCTTTCGCGATCAGGGCGGGTCCGCGCAGGTTGACGGCCTGCGTGCGGTCCCACGACGCCGCATCGATCTCGGCCAGGTCTTGCGGCGGCTCGATACCGGCCGCGCGCACGTCCGCGTCGATCCGGTCGCGGCCAGCGTGACGAAGGCCTCGACGTCGGCGGAGTCCGGCGACGACGCAGTCACAATGATCGACCGGCCTATGTGAGCGTTTCGGGAAACTGCGAAGCGTACGAATTGGCTCCCCGACTGGCTCCCGAGACTACGAAGCGGTCATCGAGACACACGAGCTCGCGCCATGGACAACGCTGTGACCTTCGAGAACTTGGGGCAGCCACGGCAGCAGGCTGAGCCCGCAGGCGACCAGCGGCCCCCGGCCCACCGCATGCCCCGCGCCGGGCGCGGCTCCTCCGCCTCTTCGTAAAACGGGATCATCTCGGCGCCGGCCACTTCTTCATCGCACAACGCCAGTTGACGCATCCTCTTTCCCCGCTCCCCGTCGGCTGTCCCCTTCACGTACTCCAGCCTCCGGCGTGCACTGGGGCGCCGTCAGTCACGCAGGGTTCCGACCCGGGGTGGAGAGAATTGCACCCCCGAGCCGGGCGGCAGCGTCATGGCATGGGGATGGCCTGCGGCTTTACCGTTTGAGCATGCAACTCACGACGTGGCCGCAGCTGGTGCTGGGCCGGCCGTTCCGCGGGACGGGACACCGGACCGCGCTCGTCGCCGCCGGCCTGCCGCTCCACCTCGCCGTGGTGCCACTGTGGCTCTGGCTGGCCGGCGCGATGGCGGGGGCGCCGGCCGTGATCGCGCTGCCCGTACTGCTCACGCTCGTGGTGACACCCCTGCTGACCGCCGGGCAGCGGCGGCGCTACCGGGCACTCGTCGGCGAGGACCTCCCGCGCCCCGCCGCACCCGGGCCCGGACGCAACTGGAGGTCGGCGGTACGCCGGCTGACCACGCGGACACTGTGGCGGCAGGTCTGCTACCACGCCGTGGCGGGTCCGCTGCTGGCCGTCCTGGACCTCGCCGTCCTCGCCGTCTGGGCCGCCGCTCTCGTGGCCGCCTCCCTGTACGTGTGGATCTGGGCGCTGCCCCCGCAATGGCGGGTCACCGACCTCGGGTACAGCACGCAGGCCGCGTACATCACCGCCGTCGGCCTCGCCCTTCTGTTCCTCGGGCCCCGGCTGACCGGCGCTCTGGTGCGGCTGGACACCCGGGCGGCCGCGGTCCTGCTCGGCCCCAGCCGCACGGAGAAGCTGACCCGCCGGGTCGCCGACCTCGCCGAGAGCCGGGCCGGCGTGCTCGACGCCGCCGACGCCGAGCGGCGGCGGATCGAGCGCGACCTGCACGACGGCGCGCAGCAGCGCCTCGTCTCACTCGCCGTCAACCTGGGGCTGGCCAGGGCCACCCTCGGCGACCTGCCGGCCGATGCCCGCAAGGTGATCGACGAGGCGCACCGCGAGGCGAAGGAGGCGATCGCCGAACTGAACAACCTGGTGCGCGGCCTGCATCCGGCCGTCCTTGAGGATCGCGGCCTCGACGCCGCGCTGTCCGGGGTCGCCGCCCGCCTCCCGATCCCGGTGCGCGTGGCGGTGGACCTGCCGCAGCGCCCCTCACCCACGGTCGAGGCCGTCGCGTACTTCGTGGTCTCCGAGGCCCTGACGAACGTGGTCAAACACGCCCAGGCGACCCGGGCGGATGTGACCGTGGAGCGGATCGGGGAGACACTGTTGGTGGTCGTCGCGGACAACGGCGCGGGCGGCGCGGATCTCGCAGCGGCCGGCGGCGGCACCGGGCACGCCGGGCTCGCCAAGCGCGTCGCGTCCGTCGACGGCACGTTCTCCTGCCACAGCCCCGCCGGGGGCCCGACCGTCATCACCGTGGAGCTGCCGTGCGCGCCGTGATCGCCGAGGATTCCCTCTTGCTGCGCATCGGCGTGGTCAAGGTGCTGGAGGCGGCCGGCTTCGAGATGTGCGCGCAGGTCACCGACGCGGAAGGGCTGCTGGCGGCCGTCGAGGAGCACCGTCCCGACATCGCCGTGGTCGACGTGCGCATGCCGCCCGGCTTCACCGACGAGGGAGTACGTGCCGCGCTGGTGATCCGCCGCCAGTATCCGCGTACCGCCGTGCTCCTGCTGTCGCAGTACGTGGAGGAGCGGTACGCCGCCGATCTGCTCGCCGCCAACACCTCGGGCGTCGGGTATCTGCTCAAACAACGGGTCGCCGACGTCGAGGAGTTCGCCGAGGCGGTACGCCGGGTGGCGGCCGGCGGCACCGCGCTCGACCCGCAGGTCGTCGCGCAGCTGCTGGTGCGCCGGCACAGCGATCCGCTCGACCGGCTCACACCGCGCGAGCGGGAGGTGCTGGAGCTGATGGCGGGCGGCCGGTCCAACTCCGGCGTCGCCGCCGAGCTGGTGGTGAGCGAGAGCGCTGTCGCCAAGCACATCAACAGCATCTTCACCAAGCTCGACCTGCCCAAGGCCGACGCCGACCACCGCCGCGTCCTGGCGGTGTTGCGCTTTCTGGGCCTCGCGACCGCATAGTACGCGGCCCTTCCCGTATGCCGAGTCGACAACGGTACTGATCGCCATTGGTGGGGAATGCGGCACCTTCGGACAGTCGCTCTCCACCGGCTTTGCCGCGCTGGGAGTCGAAGGCGGTGGCCGTCATGCGCAGAGCCATGGCATGGGTGGGGCTGGTCATCACTGGTGTCCTCCCAGTCTTCGGGCTGGGCGCGGTGGCTCGCGCTGGTCGGTCGTCGCGTCAGCGCCTTCGTCCCGGGTTCGGCGGTGCGGGGGTCGGGAGTCGGCCGGAGCCGGGAGCGGCCGAGGCCGCCTGCGAGCTGCGCTTTCGGGCGCAGGAACGCGCTGCTCGGTTAGGTTCGCGCTCGTGGCGGCACCGCCCAGCATGCCGGTGGTTTCGGCCAGCGCGGTGCGAGCGGCGGTGAGGTGGGTGGCGATCCGGCTTTGGGCGAAGTCGGCGTTGGCACGCGGGTTGGCGTAGGCCAAGGTGAATTGAGAGCCTGCCACTCTGCTGATCGGTGACTCCGGCACCGGCAAGTCCCACAAGCTCATCGCGCTGCGTACCGAGGCGGCGATGAACGCGTCCGCCACACACGCCACGAAACTGCTGAACGAGCCGAGGGCGCGTCGCTGGTTGGCCGGACGGGCCGCTGGCCGGGATTCACCAAGACCGTGCTGCAGGCCGCCCTGGAAGCCGAGATGACCGAGCACCTTGGCTGTGAGCGCGGAGCGAACGCCCGGGCGGGCGCCAACCACCGCCACGGCAACTCGCCCAAGACGGTGCCGACCGAGGTCGAGCCGGTGCGGATCGAGGTGCCGCAAGACCCGGCGGATGAGTTCAAGCCGCAGATCGTGCTCAAGCACGCGCGCCGTGTGGCGGGGTTCAACGAGTCGATCACCGCGCTGTATCTCGATCAAGCACAGCCAGCGGCAGCGATCGCCGAGTCGGAGCGGGCCGACAAGCTTCTCAAGGCAGCCAGTGCGGCTTTCGCCGCTGGCCTGGACCGGCCGGGCCCGGACGACGCACTCGAGATGATCGGCCGCCCGCGTGAGCGCTTCGGGAATCTGCGAAGCGTACGGATTGGCTCCCCGGCTGGCTCCCGAGACTACGAAGCGGTCACCGGAACACACGAGATCAGGCCAGGCACAACGCGAGTCGAACGGGGAGCCTCTCACCTGCACAAACGCCCTGACTACGTCGTGGTGAGTCGATGGGAGCCTGATTGCGGTGGCTCCCGAAACTGGCTCCCGAAGGTGAGCGCCGAGAATCCTGGTGGAGATCGCCTCTCTACCCTCGGCCCGTGGACAAGGCGTTGCCGAGCGGTGTGCGGGTGTAGAAGGTGCGTCCGGCGTGGCGGGCTTGGTGGATGAGGCCATTGGCGGCCAGCACGGTGGCGTGACGGGATATCTGGGCGGGCGAGATTCCGGTCTCACGGTGGATGGTCGCGGTGGTGGTGGCCACAGTGATCGTCGCGAGGATGCGGGCGCGGGTGGGGCCTATGAGCTTGGCCAGTGCGCCGGCGTCGGCGGGCGGCGGCGGCCGGTGGGGCGCCGGGTAGACCAGCACGGGCGGCAGGTCGGTATCGGCCAGGACGACGGGCGTGGTGGTGCAGAACCAAGAGGGGATCAGGCACAGGCCCCGGCCGCCGAGGCGAACGTCGTGCGGGACGGGGTAGCGGGCCTGGAGTATCCGGTCGGCCGGGTGCCAGACGGCGCACGGCCGCAAGCTCGCCAAGAGGGCCTGGGGGCCGCCGGTTGCCGAGACGCCGGTGAGCCGGGTGTGCTCCATCGCGGCGTGTGTGCTGATGTCGGCCCAACGTGGGGCCAGCGCGGCGGCGAAGTAGGACCGCATGTGGTCGCCCAATAGCCTCAGGGCGCCGGAGTCACCGGTGGCCAGGTCGGTGCCCCAACTCGGTGCTCCGCTGCGGCTGGTCAGCAGATCGAGTTCCCGACGGATCCGTGCGCGCGGGGTCGACAGGACGGTGTCGAGGGAAGGTTCCAGGCCGGCTGTTCCGGTGCGCGGGGTGAGGAAGTCGGGCCAGTACGACGAGGCCGGCACCAGCGGCAGCAGACACCGGCCTACCGAAGCGCCCAGCGGCCGGGAGGACAAGCCGGTCAGCGTGTCAGTGCGCCACCCCGCAACGTCTGCGGGCGGCGAGGAGCCCGGACGCGGCCGCCGCAGCCAATGCAGGCTCAGCACCAATTCCCAGAGCGCATCTGGGCGGGAGGAGACCTGAATCCGCTCCAGGTCCTCGGGCTCGAAGAAGATACGCAGACTCACACAACGCGACCTACCCGCCTTACAAGATCTGTCAACGCTTGTGCGCCAGCGCGCAAACGACTGGCCATGCCAGGTCCCCGACCATCACTCTAGAGAGGTCCGAAAGCAACACGGAGCCATCAATATAGGAGAATCGGTGGAAATAACACCAAATTCCATTCTGCGGGTCAGTGCCGGCCTCCTGGTCGCCGCGGCTGCGGCAACCAGCACGAACGCCGCCGTCACCACCGGTACCGCCGCCGCGTCCACCCGCCAGGTCACCCAGGCGCCCTGCCCATCGGGAGCCGTGTGCATCTACCCCAATAACAGCCAAGACGGGATCCCGGAAAACTACACTCGATACGGCGCCCACGACCTTAAGAACAAGTACGGGGTGCACCTGGTCATCAACAACCAGACCGGCGGGGCGGGGCTCCGGTTCTGCTACGGCCGTGGCGGCCAGCAGTGCGGTCCGGTGAACGGAGTCGGCGCGTACCGCCCGAACCTCACTCCGATCAACTCCATCGTCCTCGTCCCACCCAGGTAACAACGGCTCGATCAAGCAGCCCCCCAGGCGAGCGCTACCAGGACAGCGATCCGCTGCGCCCTCCGGCCACAAATGCGACGGCCGCGTCCACCCGTCGGTATCCACGGTGAGGACGGTCAGTGCTCGTCGTCGACGGCTGCGGCTCCTCCGACATCGCCGCAACGGCATCGGTGCTCGCGGCGGTGATCGTCCGGACCGCGCTCCCCCCGGCAGCCCGGCGGTGGAGCGTGGTCCGGGCTGCGCCAACCCCGATGAACTCCTGCATTGTGGTGAGCGCCGGCTCCGGGAGCCCGCCTCGGGGTGAGGCCACAGATGGGTACGTGGCGGGACGAAAATGGGTGTGGGTCGGAGCCGGTGTCACAATCGTGGCCGGGCTGGGTGTCTTTTCGCAGCCGTGGGATTGGACAAGGCCGACAAGCTGGCCAGTGTGGTCGGTGGGCTCGCCGCGCTGACCGGTCTGGCCATGACGGCGTACGGGCTGGTCGGGGCGCCGGGCGGACGTCGGGTGGCGCAGTCGGCCACCGCGTCGGGGCGGAGTCGGGTGCACCAGGTCGGTGGGGACCAGGCCGGGTCAGAACCTTCGGGAGGCGGCGCTGGCCGTGACGGCCTTCACGGTGAAGTGCGGCAGCGGGCACGAGCGTCGGAGCAGGGGAAGATCTCCCAGATCGGGGGAGATCAGGACCCGCCCGCGCGGCCATGACCACTGCTGACCGCGGCCCGGAGAAGGTGTCGCAGACCGCCCGCGCCGACGGCGCTGCCCACGTCACCCAAGTGGCCCGAGACCTGCACATCCATCACCATCACGACCGCGGCGGCGAGGAGGCAGGGCCGCAAGCGCTGCCGGATGGCCGTTGGAGGAGGTCACCGGCCCGTTCATCCTAGAGGTGCCCGGCCCGTCCCCCTGGAAGAGGCGGGCGGGTTGCCGCCGCTGCCGCCGTATGCGCATGATGACCGGCTCGCCGAGATCGTCCGGCATGTCATCGAGGGCGCGAGCGGGATGGCGGTGCTGGTGGCCGGGTCGGCCGGCAAGACCCGGGCCTTGTGGGAGGCCCTGAGACCGCTGCGCCGGGCAGGCGGATGGCGGCTGTGGCACCCGCCCGCGGGCCGCGATAACGGCGCTGGACCGGGTCGGCCCCCACACGATGGTGTGGCTGAACGAGACCTAGGAGTACCTCGGCGCATCCGGCGATGCCGCCGAGAGGGTCGCAGCCAAGCTCCGCCGCTTGCTGACCGACCCGGCCCGAGCCCCGGTGCTGGCCCTGGGCACGATGTGGCCCGAGCATCATGCGCCCCTCACCGAGCAGTCCGGCTCGCAGGCGGCCAGGGTGCTGGACGGCACGGTGATCGAGCTGCCCGAGATCTTCACCGGCGCCGACCTTAAGGCCATGGAACTGGGGGCCGGGGGCGACTCGCGGCTGGCCGCCGCCGTCCGGCATGCCGAGGACGGGCACATCACCCAGTACCTGGCCGGAGCACCCGAGTTGCTGGCACGACTCGCCACGGGCACCGCCGACGGCCAAGGCGCTCGTCTGGGCGGCGATGGACGCCCGTCGGCTGGGCCACCGCAACTCTCTGCCGCTGGCGCTGCTGGAGGCCGCCGCACCGGCCTCCCTGACCGATGCGCAATGGGACCCGCTGGAAGAGGACTGGCTGGAGCATGCCCCGGCGTACACGGCCCGGCCGTGCAAGGGAGCCCGCGGCCCGGTCACCAGAATCCGGCCCAACCCCTCTTCTACCCCACCCCCAACTCCCGAACCGCTGCGGAGAACACACCGGGCCTGCTGTACCGGCTGGCCGACTACCTGGCACGACACGGCAGCCGCCACCGCTCCGATCGGCCCCCCGCGGGGCTTCTGGACCGCGGCCGCCGCCCACGCCCACCCCGGCGACCTGCACCTTCTCGGGGACGCCGCCTGGGACCGCGGCCTGAGCCGCGACGCCGCCCAACTGCTCACGCACGCCACGAGGCACGGCGACCCGCAAGCGGCCCCCGCCCTGGTCACTCGAATGCGCAGGCTGTATCCCGCCGACCACCGCCCCGGCCACTGGGCCGCCGGGCATGCCTCCCTCGACGACCCAGGCGCTGTAAGCGGGCTGCCGCACTTGCTGTGGCGGGCCGGTGCGAATGAGCAAGCCGATGTGCTGCTGGCCCGCGACCCCGCCGCGCGCGTCGTCCTCGACAACCGGAGAGGTGACCGAGAAATCCCCGTTTCACGGCAGTCTCACCGTCCGGTCCGCGAGAAGGAATCGGTCAGCGCCAGGCGACGGCGATGAAGTTGGTGTTGGCGATCGAAGTGCCGCGTTTGACCACGAGCTCCGAGCCGCCGCAGCGGGCGCGGTTGTAGAGCAGCCAGTCCTGGTCGTCTCGGTTGGTCACCGATCGGGCCGTGCCGCCCGGGATCGCGCCGCAGAGGTGCACCGAGGGGTTGTGGTAGGCAGACATCCTGCCCTGGAAGTTGGGCCCCGGCCAGAAGCACACACTCCCGACCGGGCAATCCGAGGGGCCCTGTGTGGTGGCGCCGGCGGACGCGACGGGCGCCGACATGGTCATGGCACTCGCCACGACAACGGGCAGCAGAGCCCTCCTGCTCAACATGCACACCTCCGAAAACTGTGTAGCGGACTGATCGCACCATGTACGGCATTCATTCAAAGTGCGGCAACCTGCACCGGCGGGTGTCAGCGGCGCCTCCGAACAGCAGGTCCTCGAACTGGACCAGCGCGCTGGCTCTCCCTTGTTGTTTCGTGCTCAGAATCGCGAAGGGGCGAACTGCCGGTCCAGTCCTTTGCGCGTCGACGCAACGGTGTTGACGGGTCTCGTGTGGCGAGATTCGCCGCCCCATGAGCCGCATTCGAAGTCTTGAGATGGGCCCTGTCCGTTGGTGGTGCACACGTACCCGATCGCGTTGGGAGGTTGCACACTCACCGATTCGCGGAGTCCGGTCTTCGCGGCTCGTGCTGTGGTGGTGTAGGCGAGAGGGGCGGACAGGGCGCGGGGGCCAGGTGATCGCGGTGACACGGCTGCCGCCCGTATCGGCCGACGGGGGCTGTCAGCGTCGCTCAAAGCCAACCGTTCACTGGGTACCCGCGAGCCTGGTTCGCTCGTCCGTCCTGGCCGTGGACCGAAGATGCTGCTCGGATCGGCCCGTGGCCCCGCGCAGATCCGCGGCTCGCAGGTCCGCGCTCTCCAGGTTCGCGCCGGCTAGGTTGGCGCCCCGCAGGTCGGTGTCGGTGAGGTCCGCGCCCTCCAGGTCGGCACCCCGCAGATTCGCCGCCCGCAGGTCGGCGCCCCTGACAGCGGCGCCACACAGATCCGCGCCGCGCAGATCGGCTCCCCGCAGGTCCGCACTTCGCAGATCCGCCTCCCGCAAGTTCGCGCCCCGCACGTCCGCCCTCTCCAGGTTCGCGCCATGCATGTAGGCGATCTGAAGGTTGGCGTCCCGCAGGTCCGCGCCGCGCAGATCCGCGCGCTTGAGGTAAGCCCGCTTCAGCCGCGCCTCTCGCAGGTCCGCGCGCCGCAGGTCCGTGTCGTGCAAGGTCGCGCCCGTCAGATCCGCGCGCCGCAGGACGATGTCATTGAGACCCAGATCGGCCAAGCGGGCGGTCCTGAGGTGCAGGCCGCTGAGGTCGACCTGGCGGCGTTCGGGACGGTGGGGGCGGCGGCCCAGCACCGTCACGGCGGCCTGGATGTCGCCTTCAGGCCGCTCGGGCAGTGGCGGGCATCTGCCGAGAGTCGGGGCGCCCAGATCCCGGCCAGCCTTGGGGGCTCGTCGTCGGATGAAGGCCTCCAGCACCTCGACGACGTCGTCGTGGTGTCGGCGCGAGTCAGCGGTGACGTGCCCCAGAGCATGAAGACCGCCCAGACGGGAATCGAGATCGGACGAACCGAGCCGCTCCAGCGCCTTGGCGAAGCGGTCGGTGACCTGCCCGCGATGGCTGAGCCGGTAGGAGCGTGCCGTGTACAGAAGCGACGCCGCCACCACCACCGCGCCGCCCGCGGACACCACCAGCAACCGTGCGTTATGCCGGTCCTTCGGATCGTGCTGATGCATCCAGTCAGGCATCCGCCACAACGCCACCGCATAAACGGCGGCCAGCACGACCAGACCGAGGCCCACTAGTACCGTCCCCCCGCCGCGCACGACTGGCCGCGCGAGTTCGTACTGTCCCCGACGGCGAAGACGCCTCATCCGATCCACAGCCCTCCGACGCCGCTGAGCAGCCAGTGGTTCGTCTCTTAGACGGAGATGCCAGCGCTTGTTCGGTCTCCAGCGCGCCGATCAAGGACGGCCTGGGACGCCCGGGACGCCCTTCGGGACGTCTGGGGATGTCGGGCCGTGTCCCGCGTGTCTTCAGGACGTCCTTGACCACGTCGCACGGATCATCTGTGCGCACCACCACCGGGGCGGGTGCTGAACCGGGGTCATCAGGAGCGGATGCTGGAGGTGCAGCGGGCAGTTCCGATCTGCGCACAACACCGCCCGGGAGAACCGCATCGACGTCGCGTTCGACCTGGTCGGCGTCCACCGCGAGCACGGCGCCGCCGTCGCGGCCAGGCTCGAGGACAACCTGCGTCGCTTGGCCCCCGACCTGCTGCGCTGGCACCTGCCCCGGCTCGACCGCGGCCGGACGACCGTCGTCCCCGACCAGCACATGGTCCTCGGCCCCGCCACCACCGCGACGCCCGTCGGGTAACCGCCGTAGACGCGACGCAGATCGAGTTGCACGGACGTCATCGTGCGGCTCCCTTCGGCAGGAAGGCATCGTGCCCGGTGCTGGTACCGCCCCCGACAGGGAAGAGCCCGTGCCGGTCGAGGTGGGGAAGCACTCCCTCTCCGAACCAGTACAGCTCCTCCAGATGGGGATATC
>NZ_JBEZJP010000109.1:17807-21300 GCF_040653175.1 Actinomadura sp. NPDC048032 | reverse complement strand
GACGCCCGGCATCGTCGACCTGCCGTGGTCGGTCTCGACCTTGCCGACGCCCGCCAGGACGTTCCAGGGGATGCCGTACTTCCTGCCCGCCTCCTTGTACGGCAAGGAGTCCCGGCCCGGCCGCAAGATCGGCCACGTGACCGCGCTCGGCGCCGACCTCGCCGAGGTCCGCGAGCGCGCCCGGCACGCCGCCGACTACCTGCGCTGGGGCCCCGCCATGAAAGACCATGCTCGATGAGGGACCGTGCGGTGAGCGAGTTCGAGGAGGAGGCGCGCGTGAGCGACCCGGTCGTCGGCGTGGTGATGGGGAGCGACTCTGACTGGCCCGTCATGGAGGGCGCCGCGAGGGCGCTCGAAGAGTTCGGCGTCCCCTACGAGGCCGACGTGGTGTCCGCGCACCGCATGCCGCACGACATGATCGCCTACGGGGAGGACGCGGCGTCCCGCGGCCTCCGCGTGATCATCGCGGGGGCGGGCGGCGCCGCGCACCTGCCGGGCATGCTGGCGTCGGTGACGCCGCTGCCGGTGATCGGCGTGCCCGTCCCGCTGAAGTACCTCGACGGGATGGACTCGCTGCTCTCGATCGTGCAGATGCCCGCGGGCGTCCCCGTCGCGACGGTGGCGGTCGGCGCGGCCCGCAACGCCGGCCTGCTGGCCGTCCGGATCCTGGCCGCGTACGACGACGACCTGCGCGCCAAGATGGCGGTGTTCCAGCGGCACCTCTACGGCGAGGCCAAGGCGAAGGGCGCCCGGCTGCGAGAGCGGCTCTGAGGGACGCCCGCCGCCCGCGCGGCGGCGGGCCGGACAGGGCGGTCAGCGCCGCAGGGCCCACTCGACGGCGGGGCAGCGGTCCATGACGACGTCGAGCCCGGCGTCCCTGGCGCGCCCGGCCGCCGCCTCGTCGATCACCTGGAGCGGCAGCCACACCGCCTTCGCGCCCGCCGCGATCGCCTCGTCCACCGCCTGCCCGGCGTGCTCGGCGCGGCGGTAGACGCCCACCACGTCCACCTCGGAGGCGTCCGGGACGTCGGCGAGGGAGGCGTACCCCTTCTCGCCGAGCACCTCGCGCGCCTCCGGGTGCACGGGGATGATGCGCTTCCCGCGCTGCTGCATCAGCCGGGCCTGGGTGTGGACCTCCCGCTCCGGGTTGTCCCCGAGGCCGACGAAGGCCCACGTCCTCGACTCGTTCAGCAGGCGGCGGATCACGGCCGGGTCGGCGAAGTCAGCGCTCATGCCCGCGACAACACCGCCCGCGGCCGCTTTAGTTCCGCGTCGGTTCCGCGTCAGCCCCGCGTCACGGGCGTCCCAGGGCCCGGTAGTTCCACCCGGCCGCGCGCCACCGCTCGGGGTCGAGCGCGTTGCGCCCGTCCACGATGTTGCGCTCCGCCACGGCCCCGGCGACCGTGGCCGGGTCCATGTCGCGGAACTCCGCCCACTCCGTCAGCAGCAGCACGGCGTGCGCGTCCTGGACGGCCGACATCGCCGACTCGCCGTACTCCAGCGTCGGCTGGGCGCGGCGCGCGTTGCGCATGGCCTGCGGGTCGTAGACGGTCACCCGGGCGCCCTGGGCGCGGATGGAGGCGGCCACGTCCAGCGCGGGCGAGTCGCGCACGTCGTCGGAGTTCGGCTTGAACGCGGCGCCGAGGACGCCGACCGTCCGCCCGGCGAAGGAGCCGCCGAGCAGCTGCCGGGCGAGGTCCACCATCCGGATCCGGCGCCGGATGTTGATCTCGTCGACCTCGCGCAGGAAGGTCAGCGCCTGGTCGGCGCCGAGCTCGCCCGCCCGGGCCATGAAGGCCCGGATGTCCTTCGGCAGGCAGCCGCCGCCGAACCCCAGCCCCGGGCCGAGGAACTTGCCGCCGATCCGGTCGTCGTAGGACAGCGCCTCCGAGAGCTTCGTCACGTCCGCGTGCGCGGCCTCGCAGACCTCCGCCATCGCGTTGATGAACGAGATCTTGGTCGCGAGGAACGCGTTCGCCGACACCTTGACCAGCTCGGCGGTGGGGAAGTCGGCGGTGATGAAGGGCGTCCCCTCGGCGATCATCGTCCGGTAGACCTCGCGGAGCACCTTCTCGGCGTGCTCGGCGGCGCCCGGCTCGGCGGGCAGCCCGGCCACGATCCGGTCGGGGTGCATGGTGTCCTGGACGGCGAAGCCCTCGCGCAGGAACTCGGGGTTCCAGGCGAGCACGGCGTCGCCGCCCGCCGGCGCCGCCTTGGCGAGCGCCTCGCCGAGCCGCGCGGCCGTCCCGACCGGCACGGTCGACTTGCCGACGACCAGGCAGGGCCGCTCCAGCAGCGGCGCCAGCGACGCGATCGCGCCGTCGACGTAGGTCAGGTCGGCCGCGTACTCCCCGGCCTTCTGCGGGGTCCCGACGCACAGGAAGTGGACGTCGCCGAACTCCGCGACCTCCTCGTAGGAGGTGGTGAAGCGCAGCCGCCCGGTCTCCAGCCCCCTGCGCAGCACGGGTTCGAGACCCGGCTCGTACACGGGCAGGTCGCCGGCCGAGAGCCGTGCGATCTTCTCCTCGTCCACGTCGAGACCCAGGACCTCGAAACCCAGGTCGGCCATGCACGCCGCGTGGGTCGCGCCGAGGTAACCGGTTCCGATGACCGTCAGCCGGTGGGACAAGGCCTGCTCCTCTCCGTTCGCTGCCGCCGACCGGCGGCCCTACTGGACACGTGCCCGCTGCGGGCGGGTACCCGCGTCGGCCTCCACTGCCTACTGGCCGGTAGCATCGGCGGCATGAGTGCTGACTTTCCCTCGTACGCGCCGTCTGAGGAGCATGAGCTGCTGCGGAGTTCGGTGCGTGAGCTGGCCGAGGCCAAGATCGCTCCTTTCGCGGCGGAGGTGGATGAGGAGTCGCGGTTCCCGCAGGAGGCGTTGGAGGCGTTGGTGGCGGGTGATCTGCATGCGGTGCACGTGCCCGAATCGTACGGGGGTGCGGGGGCCGATGCGCTGGCGACGGTGATCGTGATCGAGGAGGTGGCGCGGGTGTGCGCGTCCTCGTCGTTGATTCCGGCGGTGAACAAGCTGGGGACGGTGCCGGTTCTGCTGGCGGGGTCGGGGGAGTTGAGGGAGCGGTTCCTGGGGCCGGTGGCGCGGGGTGAGGCGATGTTCTCGTATGCGTTGTCGGAGGCGGATGCGGGGTCGGACGCGGCGGGGATGAGGACGCGTGCGGTGCGTGAGGGTGATGGGTGGGTTCTGAACGGGACCAAGATGTGGATCACCAATGCGGGGGTGTCGCGGTTCTACACGGTGATGGCGGTGACCGATCCTTCGGCGGGGGCGCGGGGGATCTCGGCGTTCGTGGTGGACGCGGAGGCGGATGCGGGGGTGTCGTTCGGGCCCAAGGAGCGCAAGCTGGGGATCAAGGGGTCGCCGACGCGTCAGGTGGTTTTGGAGGATGTGCGGGTTCCGGCGGATCGGATGATCGGGGCTGAGGGGTCGGGGTTCAAGACGGCGCTGGCGACGTTGGACCATACGCGGATCACG
>NZ_JBEZJP010000109.1:0-17707 GCF_040653175.1 Actinomadura sp. NPDC048032 | reverse complement strand
GCGGCGCAGGCGCTGGGGATCGCGCAGGGGGCGCTGGATTTCGCGGTGGGGTATGTGAAGCAGCGGCGGCAGTTCGGGAAGGCGATCGCTGATTTCCAGGGTGTGCAGTTCATGCTGGCGGACATGGCGATGCGGTTGGAGGGGGCGCGGCAGCTGACGTATCACGCGGCGGTGAAGTCCGAGCGGGCGATGGCGGGGGAGCGGGTGCCGGATCTGACGTTCGTGTCGTCGGCGTGCAAGGCGCTGGCCTCGGATGTGGCGATGGACGTGACGACGGACGCGGTGCAGTTGCTGGGCGGGTACGGGTACACGCGGGAGTTCCCGGTGGAGCGGATGATGCGCGACGCCAAGATCACTCAGATCTACGAGGGCACCAACCAGATCCAGCGGATGGTCATGGCCCGCCAGATCCTCCGGTAGCCGGGGAGCCGGGCCCGGCGGCCGGAAGCCGCACCTCGAACAGCGCGCCGCCGCCGGGGGCCTCGCGGACGGCGAGGTCCCCGCCGTGCGCCAGCACCAGGTCGCGGGCGATGGCGAGCCCGAGGCCCGCGCCGCCCTCGTCGCGGCTGCGCGCGTCGTCCAGCCGCACGAACCGCTCGAAGATCCGCTCGCGGTCGGCGGGCGGCACTCCCGGCCCGTCGTCGGCGACCCGCACCACCGCCGTTCCCGCCTCCTCGCCCACCGACAGGCGGACCTCCGAGCGCGCGTGGCGCTGGGCGTTGTCGAGCAGGTTGCCGACCACCCGCGACAGCCGCCCCGGCACGCCCATGACGCGCGGATCGGCCTCGATGGACGCCCGCACGGCGATCCGGTCGCCGGGCGCGCGGCGCTCCAGCTCGTCCAGGACGAGCCCGCCGAGCGCGACGGGCCGGGCCGGCGGACGGTCCCCGGCGTCGATGCGGGCGAGGAGCAGCAGATCCGCGGCGAGCCGCTGGAGCCGCAGGACGTCCTCGACCAGCCCGCCGACGTCCAGCAGCTCCGGATGCGCGGCGGCGACCTCCAGCTGGGTGCGCAGCGAGGCGATGGGGCTGCGCAGCTCGTGCGAGGCGTCCGCGACGAATCCGCGCTGCCGTGCCACCGACTCCTCCAGCGCGGCGAGCGTCGCGTTCGTGGTGGCGGCCAGTCCGGCGATCTCGTCCCGCGCGTCCGGCACCGGCACCCGCCGGGCCAGGTCGCCGGAGGAGGTGATCTCGGCCAGCTCCGCCCGGACGGCCTCCACCGGGCGCAGCGCCCTCCGTGTGACCAGCCACGTCACCCCCGCGACGACGGCGAGCAGCGGAGGAAGCCCCGCGAGCATCGCCCGGACGGCGGTGCCCACCGCGTCCCGGGCGGCGGCCAGGTCGGCGCCGGCGTAGACGGTCACGGTCTCGTCCAGCGGCGTGGTCACCTCGACGGCCGCGAACCGGTAGTCGGCGGTGTGGTCGTCGACGGTGGCGCGGCCCGTGGAGAAGGCCGGGTCGTCGCCCGACACCTCGCCGCGCGCCGGATCGTCGTCACCGCCGCCGTCATCGTCGCCGCCCCGCGGGGGCTGCCCAGGCCGCACGTCCGGGGAGCCGGTCCCGTGGATCCGCCGCAGGTCCTCGCTGGCCGCCCGCACCCGGCCCCTCTCGTCCACGACCTGCACGGGATGGTCCTCCCCGTCCGGCAGGTCGAGCGCCGCGAACGGGGTGCCGGAGGCGAGCTGCGAGGCCACCTCGCGTGCCGCCACCTCGGCCTTCAGATCGGCCTGGCCGCCGAGGTTCGAGCGCAGCAGCAGCACCACCGCGAGCCCGGCGGCGACGAGCGCGACGGCCACCACGGCGGTCGCGCCCAGAGTGGTCCTGGCGCGGACGGACGCCGGGCGGCGGGGCATCTCAGGCGCCCCCGTCCCGGGCCAGCCGGTACCCGGCGCCGCGCACCGTCGTGATCGACCGGCGTCCGAACGGGACGTCGAGCTTGCGCCGCAGCGCGCTCACGTACACCTCGACGATGTTGGGGTCCCCGTCGTAGGCGAAGTCCCAGACCGCCTCCATGATCTGCGCCTTCGACACGACGCGGCCCGCGTTCGCCGCCAGGTGCTCCAGCACCGCGAACTCCTTGGCGGTCAGCTCCACCTCGGTCTCGCCCCGGTGCACGCGCCGCGCCGCCGGGTCGACGGTGAGGTCGCCGAGCACGATGGCGGGCGCCGCGCCCCGCGTCCGGCGGCGCAGCAGCGCGCGGACGCGGGCCACCAGCACCACGTAGGAGAACGGCTTGGTGAGGTAGTCGTCCGCGCCGGTGTCCAGGCCCTCCGCCTCGTCGTACTCGCCGTCCTTGGCGGTCAGCATCAGGATCGGCGTCTCGTCGCCCGCCGCGCGCAGGGCCGCGCACACCCGGTAGCCGTTCATCCCGGGCAGCATGATGTCGAGGATGATCAGGTCGTAGCCGCCGCCGAGCGCCCGGTGCAGCCCCTCGGCGCCGTCGTGGACGGCCTCGACCACGAACCCCTCGGCCGTCAGGCCCCGCGCGAGCGAGGCGGCCAGGCGTCTCTCGTCCTCGACGATCAGCAGGCGCATCCCCACAGCCTGCCAAACCGCACCTGAAGGCGGCTTCAGGTTGCTTCAGCGGCGCTACAGGAACGCCCGGCATCGTCCAGGGCGGAAGGTGCGGCCGGACAGGCCGGCACGGCACCCGGAGATGGGAGTTGCGATGAGGTTCGACGCACGGCGCATGGTCGCGGGCCGCGGCCTGCTGGTCGCGGTGGTCGCCGCGGGCGCCCTCGCGGCGGGAGGAGCCACGGCCGCGATCGCCGCCGCGGACGGCGGCGAGGGCGACTCGCCGTCCGGGGAGAAGCCGGCCCGGACCGCCGTCTCGCTGGCGCAGGCCGCGGACGCGGCGCTGAAGACGGTCCCCGGGAAGGTGCGGGAGATCGAGCTGGAGAGCGAGGACGGCGCCACCGTCTGGGAGGTCGAGGTCCTCACCGGTGACGGCGCCGCGCGCAAGGTCGTCGTCGACTCCGGCAGCGGCAAGGTCGCGGCCGACCGCCCCGAGAAGGGGGACGACGACAAGGGCGAGGCCACCGCGCTGAGCGGCGCGAAGACCTCCGTGGCCGACGCGGCCGCCGCCGCGCTCAAGGCGGTTCCCGGCCACGCGACGTCCGCCGGCTTCGACCGCGACGGCGGCAGGGCGGTCTGGGAGGTCGACGTGACCGGGTCTGACGGGAGCGAGCACGAGGTCACCGTGGACGACGCGACCGGCAAGGCGGCCGCCCAGAAGGGGGACGACGATGACTGACCCCGTCCCGTAAAGGGAAGGGATCGGCCGAGGGGGTGGGCGCATGAGCGACCGGAAACCCGTGCCAGGCATCGACACGAGCGTCCCGCATGTGGCGCGCATCTGGAACTACTGGCTTGGCGGCAAGGACAACTATCCGGTGGACCGCGAGGTCGGGGACCAGATCCTCGGGATGCTGCCGGACGTCGCGAGGCTGGCACGGGCCTCCCGGCTCTTCCTGAACCGGGTGGTGTGGCACCTGGCCGCCGAGGCCGGGATCCGCCAGTTCATCGACATCGGCACCGGGCTGCCCACGGTGGACAACACCCACGAGGTCGCGCAGCGCGCCGCCCCCGAGTCGAGGATCGTGTACGTCGACAACGACCCCCTGGTCCTGGAGCACGCGAAGGGCCTGCTCACCAGCACGCCCGAAGGGAGCACCGCCTACATCCACGCGGACGTGCGCGACCCGGACGCGATCCTGGAGGGCGCCGCCGAGACGCTCGACTTCAGCCGTCCGATCGCGTTCACGCTGATGGGCATCCTGGAGTTCGTGACGGACGACGACCAGGCGTACGGGATCGTGCGGCGGCTCATGGACGCGGTCCCCTCCGGCAGCTACTTCGCCATGTACGACGGGACGAACGTCGTGCACGGCGCGGCGTCCGACCGCATCGTGGACGTCTGGAACGCCTCGGGCAACGCGTCCCTCGTCCTGCGGACGCCCGAGGGGATCGGGCGCTTCTTCAACGGCCTGGAGCTCCTGGAGCCGGGCATCGTCCCGGTGACGCACTGGCGGCCGGACGGTGCGGCCGAGCAGGAGGCCGTGGACGCCTACGGCGCCGTGGGCCGCAAGCCCTGAACGCCCCCCAGGCCCGCTGGAACAGGACGCTATGACTGGAAACGAGTTCGTCTACACCATCTACATCAGGAGCACGCCGGAGCGGCTCTGGGAGGCTCTCACCGACCCGGCCTTCACCCGCCGCTACTGGGGCGTCGCCTTCGAGACCGACTGGCGGCCGGGGTCCGCCGTCATCTGGCACGAGGAGGGCGCGACGACGTCCGACCCCGAGCAGGTCGTCCTCGAAGCCGAGCCGGGACGGCGCCTCTCCTACACCTGGCACACCTTCACGCCGGAGTGGGCGCGGTCCGCCGGCGTGGACGAGGGGACTCGGGCCCGGCTGCTGCGGGAACCGCGCTCGAAGGTGACCTGCGAGCTCGAACCCGTCGGGGAGACGGTGCGGCTGACCGTCGTCCACGAGGGCGGCGAGGTGTTGCTGAGCATGTCGCGGCAGGGCTGGCCGCACGTCCTGTCCGGCCTCAAGACCCTCATGGAGACGGGCGCTCCCCTCCCCACGGCGTAGCCGGTCGCGCGCGTCCGCCGGACACGGCGGCCGGGCACCCGGCCACCTGCGCTTCGGAACGCTCCACGCCCGCTCGCCGGTCACATGCGCATGCTGCTGCCGCCGGACTCCTCTTCGCCGTCGGTGGTGTGCTCCAGCTCCAGGTACTCGTCGTCGGGCCAGAGCTCGTCGGCCACGAAGGCGAGGTACTCCTCGTCGCCCGGGTCCAGCTCGGCGGTCATGGACTCCGGGTGGCCCGGGGGCTCGGCGGCGGGGGGCGGGACGGCGGGCGACGCCTCGGAGGCGTGATGCCGCGGCTCAGGGGAGGGCGGCGCCGGTTCCGGGGCGCGTCGCGGCGGCATGGGGTGGAGGAGGTTCGGCAGGAAGAGGCCGAACAGGGCGACCAGGGACGCGAGGACCAGGACTGTGACCACACCCACACCGTCCTTTCGCGGTCGAGTTCCGCATGAATGTTGCGTAAGTAGCAAAACAGTTGAACGCTACCGGGATCGCCCGCCGGATGGGAGCCCGACATGCGGATCGCTGGAGACGGACGGGGCGTGACGTCTCATGCGGACGCGCGCGCACGGGCGTGGTCCGTCCGGGGTCGCCTCGCCCCTGTCCGATCTCGCCTCCAAGGCTGAGCGCGTTTCTCACGCGGGGGCGCCACGACACGCGGGCTTTCGTCGCACGCTGCCAGGGTTTGGCACGCGGGTTGGAGTCCGGTGGTGGTCGCCTCATGAAGGCGCGGAAAGGTGGTCTCGGCGTGGGCCGGAGCTGGGAGAACGGCGCCGGGTCGCGGCGGCTGCCGGAGCGGCGCGGCTTCGCGGGGCGCGGGGAGCTCCACGGCGGGGCGTGGAGAGTGTGGCGGCCACAGCGCGGCTGTCACGGCGCGGCTGTCACGCCGCGGCGGCGGTGGCCCGGGGGAGTGGAGGATTTCAGCGCGCGGGCCGCTGGCCGGTGCGTTCGGGGACGAACGCCGGTTCATGAACTCATGCGGGAGTCTGCGGCGGATGGCCGCCTCTGAGGGAGCGGGCCGTCAGGGGCGCCGATACGGCGCGCGGTGTCCCGGGCTGCAGCGGCTCGCCCGGCGTCGGCGACGACCGGCACGCGATGGACGATCGTGCCGGGACGGGGCGCCGGCTCTAGGCGGCGGTGGTGGGGCGGTGCGGGGCGATGACGCGGCCGTCGGGAAGGAGCTCGCCGGTGTCGTCGAAGACGACGACGCCGTTGCAAAGGAGGCTCCACCCCTGCTCGGGGTGGGCGGCGATGATGCGGGCGGCCTCGCGGTCGAGGTCGTCCGGCAGCGGACAGGACGGCTGGTGCTGGCAGATGGTGTCGTTCTCGGCGGTCACAGGGTTCCTCCACGGGTGTCCCACGTGATTAAGGACATATTGCAGCCTGCCGCGCCACGTCCGAAATATGCAAGTGGCTGGCGAATTTTTTACCCTCGAGCGCGTGTGAACCCGTCGAAGCTCGGGCAATCACGGGCGATTCACCGCAAGATGCCACCGTCCGGTTCGCCGCCGTGGTCCACGTCCAGCCCGACGACGGCGGTGCAGCCCGTGCAGATCCACTCGGCGACGACCGCCTCGGAGTTGGTGCCGTGCGTCCGGTAGGGGCGCTCGACCGTGCGGCGCCGCATCCCGTGGCCGCAGGAGGAGTGCAGGAGCCTGCCGCAGGCGGGGCACGGCCAGACGTCCTCGCGGCGCAGATCGCACCGGGGGCACAGCGGCGACTCGTAGTGGCCCGCCGGCTCGCCGAACTCCAGCTCGATCCGCCACTCGTGCTCCAGGTCGAGGTACTCGTCAGCCGGCCAGTGGTGGTCGGCCAGCCACGCGAGGTACTCCTCGTCCCCCGGGTCGAGGACGGCCGTCAGCGACTCGGGGTGCCCGTCGTCCGAGCGGTCGGGTCGCCTGCCGTGCCGCGCGGTGGCCAGGAGCGTCAGCAGGCCCACGAGCGCGGCCGCGGCCAGGCCTGTCGCCAGGGGCATCGCGGCGTCCTCACATGATCTTGTGGCGGGAAAGTCCGATCATGAATGCACTTCACAAAACGCTGCGAACGCTACAAGAAAGGCTCTAAACGGAAAAGTCGATCAAAAAGATCTTTTACCTGGATCATGACCGGACTCGGGTCCGAAACCGGGAGGCGAGGCCGTCCGTAACCGCGCGGCCTGCGGGAATCGGGCCTCCGAGGCTCCTCCCTCGCCCGTCGCCGGCGGAACCGGTTTCACTCTCCGCTGAATCCGCCGATCAGTCCTTCCGCCCGAGCACGGCGACCATCTGGGTGTGCAGCGGGTGCTCCAGCGGCCCGGCGGGCCCGGCGGGCCGCCACTCGGTCACGTGGGCCACCCCCGGCTCCAGGATCGTGAGGCCCTCCATGAACCGCTCGACCTCGGAGGAGTGCCGGAAGTAGGACCCGCCGAGCCCCGACTGCAGGATGCGCTTGGCCTCCTCCACGCGCGGGTCGTCGCCCGAGTCGTGCAGGTGGGTGAGCACGACGTGGCTGCCGGGCGCCAGGAACGGGAGCAGCGCCCGGACGACCCCGGCCGGGTCTCGCTCGTCCGGCACGTGGTGGATGATCGCGGCCAGCACGATGCCCACCGGGCGCGAGAGGTCGAGCAGCCCGGTCAGCGCGGGGTCGGTGAAGATCTTCTCGGGCTCGTACAGGTCGCCCTGGATGAACGTCGCGACGCCGGTCTCGGTCAGCAGCGCCCGGCCGTGCGCCAGCACGATCGGGTCGTTGTCGACGTACACCACCCGCGCGTCCGGGTTGGCCGCCCGGGCGAACTGGTGCACGTTGGACGACGTGGGCAGCCCGGATCCGATGTCGACGAACTGGTCGATCCCGAGGTCGCGGGCCATGTAGGTCACCGCCCGCTCGATGGCGACCCGGTTGCCCTGGGCCACGACGGGGGCCTCCGGCACGAGCTGCATCACCATGTCGGCCACCTCGCGGTCGGCGGCGAAGTTGTCCTTGCCTCCGAGGAAGTAGTCGTACACGCGCGCGAAGGTGGGCGTGGAGGGGTCGATGCCCGGAGGTGCGTTCTCGGGGAGGTCGTCGGCCACGCGCGCGGCTCCTTCTGTTGTGCGCCCAGATCCCCTGAACGGGCGACGGCGGTGATCCAACATTAGGGCCGATTCCCGCGCCCGTCCGGGGTTTCGGCGCGGTCGGGGTGCGGTTTTCCGCAGGGTGGGGGTGCGGTGCGCGGCCGGGTGGATCGGCGGTGCGCTCCATGGCGGCGGGGCCGCCCGGTTCCTAGCGTCGTCAGCATGATCGAGACGATGTACGCGGCGGCCGGGAGCGAGCCCGCGGGAGGCGTCGCGGGGTGGGCGACGGACCTGATGGACAAGCTGGGCGCGCCCGGGGCGGGACTGGCGATCGCGCTGGAGAACCTGTTCCCGCCGCTGCCGAGCGAGGTGATCCTGCCCCTGGCGGGGTTCGCCTCCGCGCAGGGCCGGATGAGCCTGGTGGCGGCTCAAACGCAAGCACTACCGGCAACCAGCGCTCCCAGAACATGTCGCTGAACTCGATGGTGACGAGCGACGGGGCGGAGATCGGGCGGGCGCAGTACATGCAGGCGCAGGCCGCGGGGGTGGAGCCCGCGGCGCTGATGAATCCGGTGCTGCTCAAGCCGGGAAGCGACCGCAGAAGCCAGGTCGTGGTGCTGGGGAAGCCCGTGGCGGAGGTCGACGCGCTTCAGTACGGGGCGCACAAGGAGCGGCTCAAGGGCGTCGTGCTGGAGTGCCTTGAGGAGTTGCGGGCCACGTACGACGTGGTGGTGTGCGAGGGGGCCGGGAGTCCCGCCGAGATCAATCTGCGGGGCGGCGACATCGTCAACATGGGGCTGGCCCGGGCCGCGAACCTGCCGGTGGTGGTGGTCGGCGACATCGACCGGGGCGGTGTCTTCGCGTCGCTCTACGGCACGGTCGCCTTGCTGGAGCCCGCCGACCAGGCGCTGATCGCCGGATTCGTCATCAACAAGTTCCGGGGGGCGCGGGAGCTTCTCGCGCCGGGGCTGGAGCAGCTCGCGATGCTCACCGGGCGCCCGACGCTGGGGGTGCTGCCCTGGAAACTCGGCCTGTATCTCGATTCTGAGGACACCCTGGCCTTGGACGCGCCGAGGCCCGACGCGAAAGGGCCTTACGGGAAGGAGACGCTGCGCATCGCCGTCGTCCGGTTCCCGCGCATCTCCAACTTCACGGACATGGACGCCCTGGCCTGCGAGCCCGGCGTCGTCGTCCGGTACGCGGCGAGTTCCGGCGACCTGGCCGAGGCCGACCTTGTGGTGCTTCCGGGGACCCGGGCCACGGTCGCCGATCTGGCGTGGCTCCGCGACCGGGGAATGGCCGACGAGATCCGCAGGAGGGCCCAGGAGGGGCGGCCGGTCCTCGGGATCTGCGGTGGCTACCAGATGCTGGCCGAAGAGATCGTGGACGGTGTCGAGTCAAAGGAGGGGAGAGCGCGAGGGCTCGGTCTCCTTCCTGCGAAGGTCGAGTTCAAGAAGGAGAAGACCCTCGGGCGGCCCACCGGAAGCGCCTACGGGGAGACCGTGAACGCCTACGAGATCCATCACGGCATCGTGAGCGCGGAGGGGGAGCCGTTCCTCGACGGGTGCCGGAAAGGCGCCGTGTGGGGGACGACCTGGCATGGAGCGATGGAGAACGACGGCTTCCGCAGGGCGTTCCTCGCGGACGTCGCCCGGACGGCGGAGAGGCGGTTCGTCCCGGCCCCGGACGTGTCCTTCGGGGCGCTGAGGGAGGCGACCCTGGACGCGCTCGGCGACCTCGTCGAGGAGCACATGGACACCGGGGCCCTGTGGCGGATCATCGAGGGCGGCGCGCCGGGGGGCCTGCCCGTCGTCCCGCCCGGCGGAGCCCCGGCGCCGCCCTCGGCGGGGGTAGGGTGATCCACTCGTGAACACAGGCGCACGCAGGCAGAGCACCAGGAGGAGCACCCCGTGACCGACCCGCGGTCCAAGCTGATCGTCCCGCTGATGAAGGCGCGGGTGCCGGCCGAGGTCCAGCTGGAGTTCCCGCTCCCGGCGGACGAGGAGCCGATCCGCGACCCGTTCGCCGCCGACCTGTACGTCACCTACGCGCTGGAGATCGCCGACGAGGGGGCCCCGTCCGGCCGCCGCTACGAGCACGTGGCGCGCCGGCACTGCGCCGACCTCGGGGTGGCGCAGGGCGAGCTGCGCCGCCACGCGGTGATCAACCTGCGCGACCTTCGTCCCGAGCTGAGCCTCAGCTGGTATCCCGACGCGCGCGCCGTGACGGTGTCGCTGGGCGCGTCCCCGCGGGGCGGGGGCCTGGAGTCGGGCCTGCTGCTGGACGAGGGGTTCCTGGAGAAGCTGGCGCAGGACGTGGAGGGCGACCTCGTCGTCGCGGCGCCCGCGCGGGACGTGTTCGTCGCGTCCGGCACCGGGCACCCGGACGGCATCGACAAGCTCCGCTGGGCGGTCTCGCAGGTGTGGGCCGAGGACCGCGGCGACGACGGCGACGACCCGGTGTGGGACGTCCCCGCGGGGAGCCTCCTCACGCACAACCTCCTGGTCCGCCGCGGCGCCGCCTGGGAAGTCCTCACCGGCTGACCCCCGGGAAAACGGGTGGGCCGCCATGCCCGGAATGCGTACTCTCCGGGGCATGGTGTCGACTCATCAGCTTCTGGCGTTCTCCGCGATGGCACTGGCGATCATCCTGATCCCGGGGCCGTCCGTCCTGTTCGTCGTCGGCCGCGCGCTGGCGCACGGCCGGCGCACCGCGCTCGCGGGCGTGGTCGGCGGGGTGCTCGCCGCCCTGGTGCTGACCGCGGCGGTCGCGGTGGGGATCGGATCGGTCGTGGAGCGTTCCGTCGTCGTGTTCACCGCCCTGAAGATCGTGGGCGCGGTCTACATCGTCTACCTCGGGGTGCAGGCCATCCGGCACCGGCGCTCGCTCCAGGAGGCGATCGCCGGGAGCGAGGCGGAGCGCGGCGGGGGCCGGGCGCTGCTGCAGGGCTTCTTCGTCGGCATCACCAACCCGAAGACGACCGTGTTCTTCGCGGCCGTCCTGCCGCAGTTCGTGGTGCGCGAGAACGGCCACGTCGAGCTCCAGATGATGCTGTTCGGCGCGATCTTCGCGGTGATCGCGCTGTGCTGCGACAGCGTGTGGGGGATCGCGGCGGGGACGGCCCGCGACTGGTTCGCCCGCTCGCCGCGCCGCCTCGCGGCGATCGGCGGCACCGGCGGCCTGATGATGATCGGTCTCGGCGTCACGGTCGCGGCGACGGGCCGCAAGGACTGAGCTAGCCCCCGGGTCCGCGCGCCGCGGCGACGGGAGCGGCGACCGGCGGCCGCCTGCCGAAGCGGCGCCGCAGGGGGTAGGCGAGCGCGACGGCGGCGAGGCTGACCAGGGAGGCGGCCAGCTGGGAGCGCTGCCCGGCCATGAACGCCATCGAGACCAGCACGGCGAGCAGGGCGGCGATGACGAGCCAGGTCAGGTACGGGAACAGCCACATCCGGTAGGTGAGGCTCGCCGGGTCCTCGCGCCGCAGCCGGGACCGCAGCCGCAGTTGCGAGAACAGGATCGCCAGGTAGACGAAGGCCAGCACGACCCCGATCGAGTTCATCAGGAACCTGAACACCTGGTCGGGGGAGACGTAGGACGCGACGACCGCCGCCCACGCCGCGACCGTCCCGAGCAGGATCGCCCGGACGGGGACGCCGCGCCGGTTCAGCCGCACCAGCCCGGCGGGGGCGTCGCCGTCGCGGGTCAGCACGTACAGCATCCGGGACGAGACGTAGATCGCCGAGTTCAGCACCGACAGGACGGCGGTGAGGATGACCGCCTGCATGAGGGTGCCGGCGGCGGGCACGTCCAGCCGGTCCAGGGCGCTGACGAACGGGCTGGTGAGGATCTTCGCGTCGTTCCACGGCAGGATCGACACGACGAGCAGGATCGACAGCACGTAGAACAGCGCGACGCGCCACAGCACGTTGCTCGTGGCCCGGGCGACCGCCCGGCCCGGCTCCTCGCTCTCCGCGGCGGCGATGGTGACGATCTCCGTCCCGCCGAACGCGAACATCACCGCGACGATGGCGGTGAAGACCGACCCGGCGCCGTTCGGGACGAACCCGCCGTGCCCGGTGAGCACGGCGAGGCCGCCGGGCGAGTCCGGCCAGAGGCCGGTGACGTACAGGACGCCGAGGACGACGAACACCAGGATCGCCGCGACCTTGATCGAGGCGAACCAGAACTCGAACTCGCCGAAGGACCGGACGGAGACGAGGTTCACCGCCGTCATCGCGACCAGCAGCCCGGCGGCCAGCGCCCACTGCGGCAGGCCGGTCCAGCCGGCGAGGATGCCGGCGCCCGCGGTCGCCTCGGCGCCGACGAGGATCACGTAGAGGTACCAGTACAGCCAGCCGATGGTGAAGCCCGCGAAGGGGCCGAGCGCCATCCGCGCGTACTCGGCGAGGGACCCGGCGACCGGGCGCGCGACGACCATCTCGCCGAGCGCCCGCAGCACGCACAGCACCAGCAGGCCGGCCGCCGCGTACGACAGGACGGCGGCGGGCCCGGCGGTGCTGATCACGGCGCCGCTGCCGACGAACAGCCCGGCGCCGATCGCGCCGCCGATCGCCAGCATCGTCATGTGGCGGCGGCGCAGCCCGGCGCGCAGTCCGGCGCCGCCACTGCTCTCAGACATCACGACAACAGTAGGTGACCTGCGCGGATGTGTCTGACGAGTGTCAGACCTCGCAGAGCGCGAAGTCGTCGAAGACCGCCTGGGGCCATCCGGTCGCGCCCTCGTCGCGGACCACGAGCAGGCCGCTGTTGCCGGGGGCGCTGCCCGGCGGCGTGGCGGCGGACGAGGCGACCGGCTTGCCGTTGACCCACATCGCCAGGTCGACGTTGCCGTCCTCGCGCTTGACGCAGGCGGCCTGGAGGCGGTTCCTCTCGCGCAGCCTGGGTGCGATGCCGGTCGTCACGGTCTGCGCCTGCCGGGTGGCCAGCCTGGCGATGCGCGCGCGCCCGTCCGAGCCGAGGAGGAACGCGTAGCCCGAGCTTCCCAGGCAGTACACCCCCGCCTCGCCGTAGGCGTCCTTCGGCGTGACCTCGACCTCGACGAGCTGGGAGTCGGGGATCCTGCTCACCGGTGCGTCGACGGTCGTGCGCCCGGCCTTCGGCAGGACGTGGATCTCGTACTTCCGGTCGCGGTAGGACGCGTCGAAGACCGGGGTGGCGGCCGTCTTCCAGCCGGAGCCGGCGTCGTTGAAGCCGTCGTCGAAGATCTTGTCCTTGACGTCCGGCGGTTCGTCGCCGAGGACGGCGGCCCTGGTGGGCCCCGAGGCGTCCGGGGAGTCGTCGCCGCCCGGGATGCCGAGGGCCCCGATCACGGCGGAGACGGCGAGGACCGCGCCGGTCGCGGCGATGAGCAGGCCCCGGTCGCGGTGCCGGGACCGCTTCCTCTCCGGGGCCGCGGGCGCCCGCATGCCGACCGGGCGCGTCGGCGGCACGGAGTCGACGCTCGTCAGAGGCGCAGGCGTCGGCTCAGGTGCCGGCTCCGGCTCCGGCACCGGTTCCGGCTCGGGCGGCGCGGCGGCGGGCGGAGCCGCGGGCGGCGCGTCCTCGCCGGTCAGCGCCTGGATCAGCTGCTTCACCGTCGGACGGTCGGCGGGCTCCTTGGCCAGCGCCCGGGCCACCAGATCGCGGACGGCCGGGTCGAGGCCCTCCAGGTCGGGGTCGGCGGACGTCACCCGGCTGATGACCTCCGGGAGCGTCCCGCCGCCGAACGGGGCGCGGCCCGTGCCCGCGTAGGCGACGACGCAGCCCCAGGAGAACACGTCGGCGGCGGGCGTGACCTCCCGCCCGTGCATCAGCTCGGGCGCGATGTAGGCGGGCGTGCCGACGAACTGGCCGGTCCGGGTCGGGCCCTCGGTGGCGTCCAGCGCGCGGGCGATGCCGAAGTCGATCACGCGCGGCCCGGTCGGGGACAGCAGCACGTTGGACGGCTTGAGGTCGCGGTGCACGATCCCGGCCCCGTGGATCGCGCCGAGCGCCGTCGCGACGTTGACCGCGAGGGCCTCCAGGTCGCCGCCGCGCAGGGGGCCGTCCGCCTTGACGGCCTCCTCGACGGACGGCCCGTTGACGTACTCGGTCACCACGTACAGCGGGTCGCCGTCGAGCCGGGCGTCCAGGACGGCGGCCGTGCAGAACCGGCTGACCTGCCGCGCGGCCGTCACCTCGCTGCGGAACCGCTCGTGGAACGCCTCGTCGTCGGCCAGTTCCGTGTTGATGACCTTGACCGCGACCCGCCGTCCCGACGCGTCCTCGCCGAGGTAGACGGTGCCCATGCCGCCCCGGCCGAGGCGGGCGGTGAGCACGTACGGGCCGAGCAGCCGCGGGTCTCGGTCACGGAGGGGCGCCTGCATGACTCGACTCCCGGGGTGGAGAGGGGCTGTGATTCAGTCTGTCGTACGGTCGGTCTCTTTGACGCCCGATCATGGGGCATCAGTTCACCGGACAGCGGGAGGAAATGTGGACGTGACGGCGGACGTGCTCGGCCCCGGGTACGAGGCGATCGAGCTGCCGATGGGCCGCGACGCCGAGGGCGAGGTCGTGGCGACGCTCGTACGGCGCCGGGGCGGCGGCGACCCGTCCCGGCGGGCGGTGCTCTACCTGCACGGGTTCGTCGACTACTTCTTCCAGCGGCACCTCGCCGACTTCTACGTCGAGCTCGGCTTCGACTTCTACGCGCTCGACCTGCGCAAGTACGGGCGCTCGCTGCGGCCGCACCAGACCCCGAACTACGTCGAGAGCCTGTCGGACTACTTCCCGGAGATCGACGAGGCGGTGCGGATCATCCGGGACGTGGACGGGCACGACACGCTCCTGCTGAACGGCCACTCGACCGGCGGCCTGGTCGCGGCCCTGTGGGCCGACCGGGCCAGGGGCAGGGGCCTGATCGACGGCGTGTTCCTCAACAGCCCGTTCCTGGACCTCGCCGAGCCACTGGTGATGCGCAAGGCCGGCGCGGGCCTGGCGCGTGCGCTGCGTCCCCGGTTCCCGAAGGCGAAGCTGCCCGCGGGGGTGTCCGACCGGTACCCGCGCAGCATCCACCGCGACCACGAGGGCGAGTGGGAGTTCGACCTGGCCTGGAAGCCGCTCGCCGGGTTCCCGGTGCGGGCGGCGTGGCTGGCGGCCGTGCGGCGGGGGCAGCTGCGCCTGCACCGCGGCCTGGACGTCGACGTCCCGGTGCTGGTGATGGCGTCGACGCGCAGCGTCCGCCCGACCCGCGGGGTGCTGGACGTGACGGGCGCCGACGCCGTCCTGGACGTCGAGCACATGGCGAAGTGGGCGCCGCGGATCGGGCGGCACGTCACGCTCGTGCGGATCGAGGGCGGCCTGCACGACCTGGTGCTGTCCGCCGAACCGGCCCGCTCGCAGGTCTTCGCGGAGCTGACCCGGTGGACGAACGGCTACCTGCCGGGCCGGCCGGCCTAGCCGAGGATCTCCGACAGGTCGAAGTCGTCGAAGTCGACGATGATCTGCTGCGCGGCGTTGCCGCCCCGCTCGACCTGCAGGCCGGCCTTGCCGTTGCCGAGCGGCTGGTCGGTGTCGGTCGCGTCGATGACCCGGTGGCCGTTCACCCAGAGCCGCAGCCGCACCTGCTTGCCGTCGTCGCCGCTCTCGCAGGCGATCTGGAGCTTGTTCGACTCGCCCTCGGAGAGGCCGGCGACCGAGTCGGGGCTGTCGAGCTCCTTGGTGCCGCGGTCCTTGGTGAGCTTGCGGAGCACCGCGCCCTTGCCGTCGTTGCGGACGAGGAACATGTACTCGCTCGCACCGTCCTCGGTCATGCGGCAGGTGAGGCCGTACATGCCGTCGGGGGAACCCTGGGCGACCCTGGTGGTGACGGTGGCCAGCATCGGGTCGGGGGCGAAGTCGTCCTTGGGCACGTCGCGCCTCACCCCGCCGGTCGAGCCCTGGGACTCCAGCCGGTAGCCGCCGTTCACGTAGCCGTACTGGCCGCTGAAGGTGCCCCAGCCGGAGCCGTCGTCGGAGAAGTCGTCGCTGAACGTCGTGGCGACGTTGCCGGGCGGGCCGTCCGGGCGCAGCACGAGGAACCCGACGACGGCGAGCAGGACGAGGGCGGCAGCGACGGCGCCGCCGATGACCAGCGGACGCCGGGACGCGCCGCCCGACCGGGGGACGGCGGGCCGCGCGTCCTGGCGGGTGGCGCCGGGGGCCGCGGGCGGCGGGGTCGGCTGCTGGAAGGCGGCCGGCGCCGTGCGGGCCTGGGCGGTCGGGTCGCTCGCCGGTCCGTGCCAGCTCGCCTGGACGGTCTCGGCGAGCCTCGCCGGGTCGGCCTGGCCGTTGCCGACGAGCCGTCCGAGCAGGTCCTGGACGGTCGGCCGCCGGCGCGGGTCCTTGTCGAGCGCGGCGGCGACGACGTCGCGCAGGCCGGGGTCGAGCCCGTCGAGCCTCGGCTCCTCGTGGACGACGCGGTAGAAGATCTCCGGAACGGTGGTGCCCGCGAACGGGGGGCGCCCCGTCCCGGCGTAGGCGACGACGCAGCCCCACGAGAACACGTCGGAGGCGGGCGAGACCTGCTCGCCGCGCAGCAGCTCGGGCGGCAGGTAGTTCGGGGTCCCGACGAACTGGCCGGTGCGGGTGGGGCCGTCGGGGGCGTCGAGGGCGCGGGCGATGCCGAAGTCGATGACGCGGGGGCCGGTGGAGGACAGCAGGACGTTGGCGGGCTTGAGGTCGCGGTGCACGATCCCGGCGCCGTGGATGGCGGCGAGCGCGGTGGCGACGCCGACCGCGAGTCCCTCCAGGTCGGAGCCGGGCAGCGGCCCGCGCTCGGCGACGGCGCTCTCCAGGCTCGGGCCCTCGATGTACTCGGTGACGACGTACAGGGGGTCGGTGTCGAGCTCGGCGTCCATCACGGGCGCGGTGCAGAACCGGCGGACCTGCCGCGCGGCGGTCACCTCGCGGCGGAACCGCTCCCGGAACGTGCCCTCACCGGCGAGCTCCCGGTTGATCATTTTTACGGCGACGCGGCGGCCGGCGCGGTCCTCGCCGAGGTAGACCGTCCCCATGCCGCCCCGGCCGAGCCGCCCCACCAGCGTGTAGGGGCCGAGCTCGGCGGGGTCGCCGGGGCGCAGGGTCTCCCCGTTCTCTCCTGCGTGCGTGGTCATCGTGATCCTGAGGGGGATTCGGGAGTCTTTGTCGTAGAACCCTAGCGGTCCACGGTGATTCGGACGCGCGGAGTCGTCGGCACGTTCAGTTCGTGCGGCGGGCGCGGGGAAGGGTGCGGAACGGCGGGAGCTTCTCGCCGGTGAGCCCGAGCGCGTACGCCACGACCCGGCTGGACCAGCGCTGGCAGCCGACGGCCAGCGCGTACAGGGCGCGGGGGTACCGGCCGGTGAACGGGATGACCAGCCAGCTGAGCGGCATGACGACCACCAGGGCCGCGTACATGATCAGCATCACGACCAGGTGCGGGATGACCAGCAGGCCCCTGAGCAGGGTGAGCCAGCGCCGCGGGCCGCGCCAGGCGGCCGGGAACGGCAGGTCGACGAGGACCGTCTCCGCGTCCGGGCCGGGCTCGCGCGCCGCCGCGACCGCGGGGGCGGCGGCCTCCGGCGCGGGCCTCGGAGCCGGGACCTCGACGGCCGCGGGGCGCGCGCCGTCCGGCTCGGAGGCGGGCTCCGCGGCCGGATCCGGCCCCCGCCACGACGCCGAGATCGTCTCCACGGCCTGGGTGAGGTCGGCCTTCTCCTGCCCGACGAGCAGGGTCAGCAGCCGCCGCGCCGTCGGGCGGTCGCGCGGGTCCTTGCCGAGCGCGGCGGCGACGACCTCGCGCAGCCGCGGGTCGAGGCCGGCGAGGTCGGGCTCCTCGTGCTCGATGCGGCGGAACGTCTCGGCGACGGTCCCGCTCTGGAACGGGGGACGCCCGGTCCCGGCGTAGGCGACGACGCAGCCCCACGCGAACACGTCCGACGCCTGCTCGACCGGTTCTCCCCGCAGCACCTCGGGCGCGATGTAGGACGGCGTCCCGACGAACTGGCCGGTGCGGGTGGGGCCGTCGGGGGCGTCGAGGGCGCGGGCGATGCCGAAGTCGATGACGCGGGGGCCGGTGGAGGACAG
>NZ_JBEZJP010000108.1:0-21353 GCF_040653175.1 Actinomadura sp. NPDC048032 | reverse complement strand
GGCCACCTTCTCGCCGTCACAGATCCTCGGACCGGCGAACCACAACTGGGTCTCACTGGCCCCCGGCGAGGGACCCGGCGCCTCACCCGCGCATCAGCAGGGCCTCCAGGGACCGCCCGTGGTGCAGGCGGGCGACGGCGTCGGCGATCAGGGGGCCCACGGACCGCACCCGGAGCGGCACCGCCCGCGCCCCGCCCGCCGGGAGCGTGTCGGTGACCAGCAGGCACCGGATCGGGAGCCGGCCGAGCCGGTCCCACGCGGCCTCCACGAGCGGCCCGTGCGCCGCGGCCACGGCGATGTCGGGCGCGGCGCCGTGCGCCAGCAGGACGCGCACGGCCGCCTCGATCGTCCCGCCGGTGCTGATCATGTCGTCCACGATGACCGCGGGCCGGCCCGCCACGTCGCCGACGAGTTCCTCCGCGTGGACGCTCTCGCCGCTCAGCCGCGTCTTGCGCACCACGGCGACCGGACGCCCCAGCAGCCGCGCGTAGTGCTCGGCCGGCTTGACCGCGCCGAGGTCGGGCGCCACGAGCACGGCCTCGTCCGGCGTCAGCTCCGCCAGCCCGTCCGCCAGGAGCGGGACGGCCGTCAGCATCTCCACCGGAACCGGGCTCATGGCCTCCAGGGCGACGGTGTGCGGCTCCACCACGACGAGCCGGTCCGCCCCGGCCGAGGCCAGCGCGCCGAGCGCCACCCTGGCGCCCACCGCCTGCCCCGCCCGGCCCCGGCGGTCCTGCCGGGCGTACCCGAAGTACGGGACGACCGCGGTGACCGCCCCGGCGCCGGCCCGGCGGCACGCGTCCACGAGAAGCAGCAGCTCGACCAGATGGTCGTCGACGGCGGGGCCGGTGGGCTGCACCACGTAGACGTCCCCGCCCTGGACGCCGTGCACGACCGGCCGCAGCTCGCCGTCCGGGAACCTCTCCACGTCGCAGGGCGCCGGCCGGAGGCCCAGCACGGCCGCGACGGCGGCGGCGAGGCCCGGATGGGCCGTCCCCGCCACGATCCGGGTCGGCATCGTGCTCCTGTCGGACATCGCCCTCCCGTCATCGGCCGCTCGTCCCGGTTCTTCCCCTCCCTCGACCGGATAGCCCAACTCACCACATACCGGCCGACCTGCAGGAATATGGACCTTTGGCCCTGGTGGCGTCCCGAGGCCCCCTCGCACGATGGAATCGACGCGACGTGAGGGGGACACGATGCGAGCCAGCGAAGGCGACCGGTTGATCGTTCACGGACACCACGTGGGCGAAGCGGCCCGCAGGGCCGAGATCCTCGAAGTGCACGGGCGGGACGGGGAGCCGCCCTACCTGGTGCGGTGGGACGACGGCCACGAGAGCACGTTCTTCCCGTCCTCGGACTCCACCATCGAGCACCAGCCGGCCGAGTGGGCGAAGCGCTAGAACGACGGGGGGGACGCCATGGACGGGGCGACGACCGCTCCCGAGGTGACCGTGGAACGCCGGGGGAAGGTGCCGGAGGGCGCCGCCGACTACGCGCGCTCCAAGGTGAGCGCCGTGTTCCGGCACGCGCCGGAGCCGGTGCTGTTCGCGCGCGTGAAGCTGATCATGTCGCCGGAACCGGCGGGGCCGCGTCCGGCGACGGCCCAGGCCAACCTGGACCTCAACGGGCGGCTGGTCCGGGCGCAGGTGGCGGCGCCGAGCATGACCGAGGCCGTCGACCGGCTCCGCGACCGGCTGCTGAACCGGCTCGACCGGATCTCCCGGCACTGGGAGGCCCGCCGCGGCGCCTACCCCACGAGCCCTGCGACGGGCCCGCACGAGTGGCGCCACGGCGCCGAGCCGACGCACCGTCCGGACTACTACCCGCGCCCCCCGGAGGAGCGGGAGGTGATCCGGCACAAGTCGTTCACGCTGACCGCCGAGACGCCCGACGAGGCGGCCTTCGACATGGAGGTGCTCGACTACGGGTTCCTGCTGTTCACCGACATCGAGACCGGCGAGGACAGCGTGATCTACCCCGCCGACCACGGCTACCGGCTGGCGCAGGCGACGCCGCGCGAGCGGACGGGCGCGCCCCGCGCCATCCCGCTGACGATCAGCCCGCGCCCCGCGCCCACGCTGACCGCCGAGGGGGCGATCGAGCATCTGGAGGCGACCGGCAGGCGCTGGGTGTTCTTCCGCGACGCCGAGACCGGGCGGGGCAACGTCCTCTACCACCGCTACGACGGGCACTACGGGCTGATCGTCCCCGCGTAGCGCGCGCCCCCACCAGGTGGCAGGAAATCCCCCGCCATCGGGTCTTGCGGTGCCCACCACCCCTGCCTACTATCCAGTAACCAAAATCTGAATACGGTGATGTTCGGATTTGGACGGATTCCTCAGCGGCCCGCAAGGCACGCGGAAGAGTTCCGCACCGCCCCCTCTGGGCTACCCCCACCCCCCGGGAGAGCAAGCATGCACGCTGCGACCACCCCCGCCCGCCCCAGACCGCACCGTCGCCTGCGGAGCATCGCCGCCGCGGCCGTCCTGGCCGCCGGCGCCCTCGCCCCCGCCGCCGGCGCGACCGCCGCGCACGCCGCCGCCCCCCTGCGCGAGGTGATGTTCGTCGGCAACAACTGGGAGGGCACCGCCGACGTCATCAAGTCCAGCGGCGACTTCGCCAGGATCGGCCGGGTGAACGTCGTCCCCGACAAGAGCCAGCGCCTCACCGCGATCTACCTCAACCCGATCAACCTGGCCGTCTTCCTGGGGATCCGGGCCACCGCCGGCGAGGGCCACGACCAGCTCGTCGACGACCTGTACTCCACCCCCGACGGCTCCGCCCTGGTCGCCTCGCGGCCCAGCTTCGGCGACGTCGTCTCCATCGACCTGACCACCGGGAAGGTCCGGTGGCGCTTCGCCGTCTCGGGCTACCGCGCCGACCACATGTCGGTCTCCCCCGACGGCACCAAGGTCGCGGTGTCGGCCTCGCTCGGCAAGGTCGTCCACGTCCTGGACATCACCACCGGCAAGCAGCTCGGCTCGTTCGCCACCGGCGACAAGCCCCACGAGAACATCTTCACCAGGGACGGCCGGTACATCCTCAACATGTCCATCGGGAACGTCGAGACCGACCTCGACGACCCGTCCCAGGACTGGACCAAGGGCGACCGGCACATCACCGTCGCCGACGCCTCCACCTACAAGGTCGTCAAGACCATCGACATGCGCTCGCGCCTGGACGCCTTCGGCCGCAAGGACCTCTCGAACGCGATCCGGCCCGCGGTGCTGTCCCCCGACGAGTCGAAGCTGTACTTCCAGGTCTCGTTCTTCAACGGCCTCGTGGAGTACGACATGGCCACCGACAAGATCACCCGCGTGAAGACCCTGCCGAAGAACCCCGCCACCGGCGACGACCGCACCACCTTCGTCAACGACTCCCGCCACCACGGCCTGTCGATGAGCCCCGACGGGAGCAGGCTCTGCGTCGCCGGGACCATGGACGACTACGCCACCGTCGTCAACCGCTCCACCCTCCAGGAAGGCCCCCTCGTCACCGCGTCCAAGCCGTACTGGGCCACCGTCAGCGGCGACGGCCGCGCCTGCGTCATCTCCGAGAGCGGCGCCGACCAGGTCACCGCCATCGACTTCGGCACCGGCCAGAAGATCACCTCGGTCCCCGTCGGCGACCACCCGCAGCGCGTCCGCCTGGCCCGCATCCCCTCCACCTGGACCGGCACCCCCGGCTGACCCCACCCCGGCCCGCCCGGCAAGGGCGGGCCGGTCGCGGAGGCCGGGGTGCCCGGTGTGGCGGGAGGCGGTCAGGACGCCCGGGCGACGGCGTGCCCCTGCAGGATGGCCGTGAAGCGCTCGTCGGCGCGGTCGAGCTGGCCGGTGATGTGCTGTTTGATCCGCTCCTTGAGCGGGGTGTCGGGGCGGTTGATCAGGTCCTTGAGCTCCGGGACCAGCGGGCGGTACTTGCGGGCCAGCTTGCGGAGCTTGGGGCCGGTGGTGTGGATCAGGCCGACGCCGTTGTCGGTGAAGTCGGAGACCTTGATGATGCGGGCGGCCGGGTGGCGTTCCAGGCTCTCGACGACGTGGGCCCGGTACTTGGCGTGGACGTCCCCGCCGCGGTCGTAGACGGGGTTGGTCACGGCGCCGACGAGTTCGGCGACGCGCGGACCGAACTCGGCGGACAGGACGCCGAGCGCGGCCTCCGCCGGGTCGGCGTGGCCGTCTCCCGCCAGGTCGGCGGGGTGGTCCTCGACGGAGTCGTGCATGAGGGCGGCGACGAGGAGGTCCGCGTCGTCCGTCTCGTAATGGCACATGATGCGCAGCGTCACCCGGAGCAGGTGGTTGACCACGGGCTCGCGGACGCGGCGGTCCTGCCGGTGCAGGTCGCCGGCCAGCGCGAGCGCCGTGCTCAGCCGCCGCCAGTCGGGTTCCCGGAACCGCAGGATCTCGCGGGAGAACCGGTCGCGGAGTCCGGCCTCGCCGTACACCTCGGTGATCGTGTGGAGCGGAAGAGTCTGCAGATAGCTGGGCACCGTGTTCCCCTCTCGCGGGAGGTGCGCCCGTCCGCGGGCCGGAGGGGCGTTCCCGCGTACCGGTCCGACGCCGTACGCGATCATCCGGTTCCGTCGTTCTCGCAGGTCGCGGGCAGTCGCCCCCGACCGGTCGAAAGAATTATCGAGTCGAGCGATGAGTTCTCCGGGCGGCGCGGGTCTACCCCGGCATGACGACGATGCGAGAGCACGCAAGCGGCGGGCTGCCGGACACCACGCCCGGCCGTTCCCGGACGCCCGCCGTGATCCGGCTGCTGGTGCTGGCCACCTTCGTGGTGATCCTCAACGAGACGGTCATGATCAACGCGATCCCGCGGCTGATGGCGGACATGGACGTCACCGAGCAGGCGGCGCAGTGGCTCTCGACCGCCTTCATGCTGACCATGGCCGCGGTGATCCCGGTGACGGGGTGGTTCCTGCAGCGGGTCACCACCCGCCGCGCCTACGCCACCGCGATGGGCGTCTTCCTCGCCGGGACGGCGCTGGCCTCGATCGCGCCGGTGTTCGAGGTGCTGCTGCTCGCGCGGGTCGTCCAGGCGACCGGCACGGCGGTGATGATGCCGCTGCTGATGACGACGCTGATGACCGTGGTGCCCGAGGAGGACCGCGGCCGCGTGATGGGCAACGTGACCATGGCGATCTCGGTCGCGCCGGCGATGGGCCCGGCGGTGTCGGGCCTGATCCTGCAGCTCGGCTCGTGGCGGCTGCTGTTCGCGGCGGTGCTGCCGGTCGCGGCGCTGATCGCCTGGCGCGGCCTGGCGCGGCTGGAGAACGTCGGGGAGCCGCAGGCCGGCACCATCGACTGGTTCAGCGTCGCGGCCGCCGCCCTCGGGTTCGGCTCCCTGGTGTACGGGCTGAGCAGGTTCGGGCAGGGCGGCGCTCTGGTCCCCGCGTCGATCGTCGCGTTCGGGGCGGTCGCGATCGCGGTGTTCGCCTTCCGCCAGCTCCGGTTGCAGCGCCGCGACGTCCCCCTGCTGGACCTGCGCGTCCTGCGGCACCCCGTCTACGCCCTCTCGCTGCTGCTGATGGCCCTGGGCTTCATGGCGATGATGGGGTCGATGATCCTGCTGCCGATCTACCTGCAGAACCTGCGCGGCCTCACGCCGCTGGAGACGGGCCTGCTGATGATGCCCGGGGGGCTGGCGATGGGGCTGCTCGGCCCGGCGGTGGGCCGGCTCTTCGACCGCTTCGGCGGGCGGGTTCTGATCATCCCCGGAGCGGTGGGCATCGTGCTCGCCCTGGGCGGGTTCACCCAGATCTCGGCGACGATGCCGTACTGGCAGGTGCTCGGCCTGCACTCGCTGCTCATGGTGTCGCTGGCGGCGGCGTTCACGCCGGTGTTCACCCTCGGCCTCGGGGCGCTTCCCGCCCCGCTCTACTCGCACGGCAGCTCGATGCTGGGCACCCTCCAGCAGGTCTCCGCGGCCTTCGGCACGGCACTGGTGGTGACCGTGATGGCGGGGCGCGCCGAGAGCCGGATGGCCGACGGGGTCGCCGCCGCGCTCGCCCAGCTCGACGGGATGCGGCTGGCGTTCGTCATCAGCGCCGCACTGTCCCTGGCGATGGTGGGGGTCGCGTTCCTGCTGCCCAAGCGGGTGAAGGCCGCCGGCGCGCCCGAGGGGCCGGAGGCTCCGGAAGCCGCCGACCGCGTCCTGGAGCCCGCCGCCCTCTGAGCGGGTGGCGCCTGCCGAACGGGCCGATGGTGAGCCTTGCTCTCGCCTCGGCCCGTTCGGCGTGGGGGCGCCTCACAGGTAGTGGCGCAGGACCAGGTCGGCGGGATAGGGGTCCAGGTAGGTCTGCTGGGTCAGGTAGTCGAGGCCCTCCCCCATGGCGTGGTGGCGCAGGAGGGCGATGGGGACGCTGAGGGGCGCCTGCCCCCGGCGGTAGGTGTCGATGGCGGCCAGGAGGTCGTGGCGGCGGGTGTCGTCGAGGTGGTCGCTGAGCATCCCGAAGACGTGCTGGAGCGCGTTCATGTGGCGGCCGCGCTTGGGACGGACGGCGAACGCCGCGCTGAACGCGTGCCGGTAGTCGGTCTCCAGCTCGTCGCGCGAACGGGTCCCCGCCTGGGCGACGATCCGTCCGAGCGCCTGGTAGGCGGACGGGTCGTGGGCGAGGATCTGGAGCTTGTGGCGGCTGTGGAAGGCGACGAGGTCGCGGGGCCGCCAGTCGGCGCCGAAGAGCTCGCGGAGCCGGGCGTGGGCGAAGATCCGCTCGATGAAGTGCTCGCGCAGGACGGGGTCGCGCAGCCGGCCGTCCTCCTCGGCGGGCAGGTCCGGGAGCGCCTCGCGGACGAGGTCGGCGAACACCCCGCGGCCCTGGCGGTCGACGGGCTGGTCGTCGGTGCGCTCACCGGGCTTGCCGGAGGAGTAGCGCGGCAGGCGGAACAGCCCGCAGGAGGGCGAGCGCGACTTCAGCACGTAGCCGTCCAGGACCTCCAGCTGGGGGACGCGGGTCTCGGCGAGCGCGGTCATCGCGGCGGTGTGGTCGGCGGAGCCGTCCTTGGCGACGAGGTGCCCGTCGGTGAGAAGCCGCAGCGTGGGACGCGGCGTGCCGAGGCCGATCTCCATCTCCGGGCAGACCGGGACCCAGTCGACGTGCGGGTCCAGGACGTCGGTGAGGAACCGGTCGCGGCTGTGGCCGCCGTTGTAGCGGACCGGGGCGCCCATCAGGCAGCTCGACACCGCGAGGCGGGGGCGCGGGTACGGGCCGGCGGCGGTCACAGGAGCTCTCGCATCCGGCGCAGGCCGCGGGCCGTGCGCGCCTTGACGGTGCCCAGCGGGACGGCCAGCCGGTCGGCGATCTCGGTCTGCGTCAGCTGCCCGAAGTGGGCCATCACGATCGCCTGTCGCTGCGGCAGCGGCAGGACCGCGAGGGCGTCCCGGACGTCGCAGGCGGTCTCCACGGACGGCGAGGCGTCGGGCGTCCGCGCGGCCGGCAGCTCCGCGTGGTCCTCCAGGGGGAGCGTCCGGCGGTAGTGGCGGGCCTCGGCGCGGAGCTGGTCGATGGCGCGCCTGCGGGCGATGGCGAGGACCCAGGGCTCCAGGGCGCGCGCGGTGTCGAAGCGGCGGCGCGACCGCCAGACCTCCAGAAAGACCAGCTGGACGACGTCGTCCACGGCGTGCCGGGGCACGAGCCGGACGACGTGGCGGCGGACGAGCGGGCCGAGCGAGGTGTAGCACTCGGCCAGCGCGGTCTCGTCCCCGCGTGCGAGCCGCTCTCCCAGGTTCATGAGCTGGGCCTTTCCCGAGGGAATCGTTTCAAAACTTGTTCATAGTCGATTCCGTGGGCGGCGTCGAGCCCGACACGGCGAGGGGCGATGCGGGGACGCGGCTTTCGCGGCCTGTCAGGGCGCCGCGGGGCCGTCCAAAATCTCGGTGACGGCTTGGGAAAGGCTTGTCACGAGGCGGGCGGCGTCCGGCAGCCGGTCCCGCCTCCAGCCCGGCCCGCCGACCAGGAGCCGCACCGCGGGACGGGTGCCCGGAAGATCGGCCAGCCAGTCCGGGTCGCCGGTCTCGGCGATCTGCGACCAGACGAGGACGGCGCCCGGCCCCGTGCGCCGGATCGCGGCGGCGAGGGCGCTCGCGGGGACCCGCGCCCCCAGCAGGCTCGCCGCGACGCCGCCCTGCGCCAGCGCGGCGGTCAGCGCGTACAGGGGCAGGCTGTGCTGCTCCTCCGGCGCGCAGGCGAGCAGGACGGGCCGGACGTTCACCGGCCGCGCGGGCGGCGGCACCTCCGCGAGGCCGCCGAGCACCACCGTGGACAGCAGGTGCTCCACCTCGACGCAGCCGCCGCCCGCCGCGTGCTTGCGGCCGATGCCGACCAGGACCGGGGCCATCAGCCCGTCCCAGGCCCGCACGACCCCGTCCCGCGCGATCGCGGTCCGGACCGCGTCGGTCATGGCGGGGACGTCCAGCGACATCGCCGCGCGGGCCAGGCCGCGCACCTCGGCGGTGTCCGCTCCGGCGGGCGCCTCCCCGACGGGCACGCGGTTGCCGCCGGCGCCGTGCCCGCGCGGCCGGCGCGGCGCGCCGGGCGGCTCGCGCAGCGCGGCGTGGGCGGCCTCGCCCGGCGGGGCGCCCGCGAGGATCAGCCGCTGCATCGCTTCGAGCCGCGCCACGTCCGCGGGGGTGTAGCGGCGGTGGCCGCCGGGGCTGCGCCCGCTCGGACCGATGCCGTACCTGCGGTCCCACGTGCGCAGGGTGGCGGCCGCCAAGCCCAGGCGCCGCGCCACCGCGCCGACGCCCAGTCCCGGTTCCCGGTCCGTCTCCCCACGCATGCGTTCGGTCTCCTGTGCTACTCCGACGGCACAGCGTACGACGTCCCCGGTGGGCCGATGCCACCGGTCGTACCGTCTTCCCGGTCGTGCGGTCCCAACGGTCGTGCGGTCTGACTGGTCTTCGCCGGAGCCGGTTCCTCCGGTTGCATCGCGGCGGCGCCCGCCTCGGCGCTGACCTGCGCGAGAGCGCGCGGGCGCGGACGTGCGGACACCGCCGGAGGCGGACGTGCGGACACCGCCGGAGCGGGAAGGGTCACGGCCATGACTGCGACGAGCGAGGGGTATCGCGTCCGGGCGCGCGGCCGGTGGGCCGTCTACGGGGCCACCGCGGCGGCGGTGGCGGTGACCGCCGCGGCCGGGGCCAGGGCGGTCGACCCGGACAGCCGCTGGTACCGCGCACTGGACAAGCCGCCGTGGCAGCCGCCTTCCTGGGCCTTCGGGGCCGTGTGGACGCCGCTGTACGCGACGGTCGCCTGGGCGGGCGGGCGCGCGCTGCTGAGGGCCCGGGGCCGCCGGCGCCGCGCCCTCGCCGCGAGCCTCGGCGTCAACCTGGTGCTGAACGCCGGCTGGAACCACCTGTTCTTCGGCCGCCGCAGCCCGAACGCGGGGGTCGCGGGCACGCTGCTGCTGGACGTCAGCAACGCCGAGCTGATCCGCCGCACGGCCCGCACCGATCGCGTCGCCGCCGCCGCGCTGCTCCCCTACGCGGCATGGTGCGGGTTCGCCACCGCGCTGAACGGCGACATCGCCTACCGCAACCGTTCGCGCCCGCGGCTCCGAAGACTCAGGTGATGGAAACCTCGCTGATGCTGTTCACCCGCGACCTCCGGGTCCGCGACAATCCCGCACTGGCCGCGGCCTGCGAGGCCGGACGGGTCGTCCCGGTCTTCGTCTTCGACGACGCGATCCTGGACGGTCCGTTCGCCGCGCCCAACCGCGTCCGGTTCCTCCTCGACAGCCTTGCGGACCTGCGGGAGTCGCTCAGCGAGCGCGGCGGCGACCTGGTGGTGCGGCGCGGCGACCCGGCCGGGGAGGCGGTCCGCCTGGCCCGGGAGACCGGCGCCCGCTCGCTGATGCTCGCCGACGAGCGGACGGCGTACGGGGCCCGGCGCCTCGACCGCCTCCGCGAGGCCGTGCGCGCGGACGCCCTCGACCTGGACATATCGGTACACCCCGGCATCACGGTGGTCACGCCCGGCGACCTCACCCCGACCAGCGGCGACCACTACAAGGTGTTCACCCCGTACTGGCGGGCCTGGGAGGCGGCCCGGTGGCGCCCGGCCGCGGACGCGCCCGCGAAGGTCCGGCTGCCGTCCGGTGTGAAGCCGGGCGCGCTGCCCCGGCTCGCCGACCTGACCTCCGGCTCCCCGTCCCCCGATCTCGCGCCCGGCGGGGAGGGCGCGGGACGCGAACGCATGAGGGCGTGGCTGCGCGACGACGCCGCCGCGTACGACGACGTCCGCGACGATCTCGCCGCCGACCGCACGTCGCGGCTCAGCCCCTACGTGAAGTTCGGCTGCGTCTCGCCGCGGGAACTGGCGGAGGCCGCGCCGGACGCCTACCGGCGCCAGCTGGCGTGGCGGGACTTCCACCACCAGGTCGCCGCCGCCTTCCCCGACCTCCCGCGGCGCGACTACCGGGCGCGGGACCGGCGGTGGAAGGACGACGAGGACGCCTTCGCCGCCTGGTGCGGCGGCACGACCGGCGTCCCGATCGTGGACGCGGGGATGCGCCAGCTCCACCGTGAGGGGTTCATGCACAACCGCGCCCGGCTCATCACCGCCTCGTTCCTGACCCGCGACCTCGGCGTCGACTGGCGCAGGGGCCTCGGCCACTTCAACGAGTGGCTCGTCGACGGCGACGTCGCCGACAACGCGGGGAACTGGCAGTGGGTCGCCGGGACGGGGAACAGCACCCGGCCCGACCAGGTGATGAACCCGCTCCGGCAGGCGGCGCGCTTCGACCCGCGCGGCGACTACGTGCGCAGGTACGTCCCCGAACTGGCCGGCGTCGAGGGCTCGCGCGTCCACCGCCCCTGGACGCTGGACGAGGAGCGCCGGCGGGACCTCGGCTACCCGCCGCCGATCATCGACCCCGACGACCGGTAGGCGAGCCCCGTGCCCGCGCCCCTCGTTCCCGGGTCACTTCAGCGGATCGTGCCCCCGGTTCATGAGCGAGTAGCGCCAGCGGGGCTCGGCGGCCTCGCCCGACGGGCGGTGCGCGAGATGGCGGTGGACGACCCGGCCGAACTCGTCGGCCGTCTCCTCGACGCTCATCCGGACTTCTTCCCGCTCTTCCCGCTGCGGACGACGTACTGCGGCTCCTCCGGCGAGGCGGCCACCGTGCGCCCCGCCTCCTCCCGCCTGTCAGTGATCTTCTTCTCCACGCGTCCCTCGGTCGTGGACCCGTGACTGCGCCAGCCGACCTCGTCCCCCGGCTCCGGCTCTTTCCCCCGCTTGCCGGCCTTCCCCCGCTTGCCGGCCTTCCCCCGCTTGCCGGCCTTCCCCCGCTTGCTCACTTCGTCCCCCCGTTCGGTCGTACGGGTGGCGTTACCCGTCCCAGCGAGAACCGACCATGGAGGACCACATGAACGCCGGCAATGGGCGAACCTGTCTCGTCACCGGGGCCAGCGGCTACATCGGAGGCCGCCTCGTGCCGGAACTCCTGGACGCCGGCCACCGGGTGCGGTGCATGGCGCGCTCAGCCCGGCGGCTGCGCGACCACCCGTGGGCCGACCGGGTGGAGATCGTGGAGGCCGACGCGACCGATCCCGAGTCGTCCCGGCGGGCCCTGGAGGGCGTGGACGTCGCCTACTACCTGATCCACGCGATCGGCGGCCGCGGCGGCTTCGCCGAGGCCGACCGGCGCGCGGCCCGCACGTTCTCCGGCGCGGCGCGGGAGGCGGGGGTCGGGCGGCTGGTCTACCTCGGCGGGATGGAGCCGGAGGAGGAGCTGTCGGCGCACCTGCGGTCCCGCGCCGAGGTCGGCCGCATCCTGCTGGAGAGCGGGGTGCCGACCGCGTGGCTGCGCGCCGCGGTGATCATCGGTTCGGGCTCGGCGTCGTTCGAGATGCTGCGCTACCTGACCGAGCGGCTGCCGGTGATGGTCACGCCGCGCTGGGTCCGCACCCGCATCCAGCCGATCGCGATCCGGGACGTCCTGTACTACCTGGTGGCGGCCGCCGACCTGCCCGAGGACGTGAACCGGGGGTTCGACATCGGCGGGCCGGACGTGCTCACCTACGTCGAGATGATCCGCGGCTACGCGCGCGCGGCGGGGCTCAAGCAGCGGATCATCCTGCCGGTCCCGGTGCTGAGCCCGCGGCTGTCGAGCCTGTGGGTGGGCGGCATCACGCCCGTCCCCGGAGCGCTGGCGCGGCCGCTGGTGGAGTCGCTGCGCAACGAGGTCGTGTGCAGGGAGAACGACCTCGCCGAGTACGTGCCGCCGCCGCCCGGCGGGCCGGTCGGGTTCGAGCGCTCGGTCGAGCTGGCGCTGCGCCGCGTCCGGGAGGCGGACGTCGCGACCCGCTGGTCGTCGGCGAGCACGCCCGGCGCGCCCAGCGACCCCCTGCCGACCGACCCTGACTGGGCGGGCGGCAGCCTCTACACCGACGAGCAGGTCCGCTGGACGGACGCGCCGCCCGAGCGGCTGTGGGAGGTGGTCGAGGGGATCGGCGGGGATCGCGGCTGGTACTCCTTCCCCGTCGCCTGGCAGGCCCGGGGCGTCCTCGACCGGCTGGTCGGCGGGGTCGGCCTGCGGCGCGGCCGCCGCGACCCGCGCCGGCTGCGGATCGGGGAGGCCGTGGACTTCTGGCGCGTGGAGGAGATCGAGCCGGGTCGGCTGCTGCGGCTGCGGGCCGAGATGCGGCTCCCGGGGCTGGCCTGGCTGGAGTTCGTCGTGCGCCGCGACGGCTCCCGGACGTCCCTCACGCAGCGGGCCCTGTTCCATCCCCGGGGGCTCGCCGGGCACGCGTACTGGTGGGCGTTCCGCCCGTTCCACGACCGGATCTTCGGCGGGATGTGCTCGGGCATCGTCCGCGCGGCCGAGCGGGGCGAGGCGCCGAGGCCGCGCGCGGCGGTGCGGGCCCACTGAGGCCGGGCCGCCCGCGGGGTGATGCAACCGACCGGTCCCCGCGTCCCGAAGAACTGTGCAGACCTGAAGAACCGTGCAGAACTCACCCGGGACGATGATGGAGAGAAAAGTGCGAACCCGACATCGTGCGGCGCGCCCGCACGGCGGCCGTCACAGGACGGGCTGATGGGCGGGCGGGGCCCCGTCGTCGTGGTCGGGGCGGGTCTCGGCGGCCTGTCCGCCGCGATCCACCTGGCGACGCGCGGCCGCGAGGTCGTGCTGGTCGAGGCGCGTGACGTGCCGGGCGGCTGCTGCGGCACCGTGAACGCCGGGCCGGCCGGCGAGTACCGGTTCGACACCGGCCCCTCGGTGCTCACGATGCCGGAGGTGCTCGCCGAGACGTTCGGCGCGGCGGGCGCTGACCTGGAGAGCGTGCTGCCGCTGCGGCGCCTGGACCCGTTCTACCGGCTGGCGTTCCACGACGGGTCCCGGCTGGACGTGGTGGGCGGCGCCGAGCGGATGGCCGCGGGCGTCCGCGAGCTGTGCGGCCCCGACGAGGCGGCGCGGTACCTGCGGTTCCGGCGGCGGCTCGGGGAGATGTTCGAGGCGGAGTGGTCGTCGTTCATCGACGCGGACATGACCCGGCTGCGCGGCATGGCACGCCCCTACGCGCTGCTCAGGCTGGCGGCCGCGGGCGGGTTCCGGCGCCTGGACCGTTTCGTGGCCGGTCACCTGAAGGACGAGCGGCTCGTCAGGGCCCACACCTTCCAGGCGCTCTACGTGGGGCTGCCGCCGCACAAGGCGCTGGCGATCTACGCGGTCGTCGCGCACATGGACACCGTCGGCGGCGTCTACTTCCCGGCCCGGGGCGGCATGCACGCCGTGCCGCAGGCGCTGGCGGCCGTCGCGGAGAAGGCCGGCGCCTCGATCCGGTACGGCGTCCGCGCCGAACGCGTCGAGACCGGCGCGGACGGGGTGACGGCGGTCCGGCTGGACACCGGTGAGCGCATCCCCGCGAGCGGCGTCGTCGTCGCCTGCGACCTGCCGAGGGCGCACGCCGGCCTGCTCCCGGAAGGGGCCGGCGACTGGCGGCTGCGCAGGCCGCGGTACTCGCCGTCCTGCCTGGTCATGCACTTCGGGCTGGATCGGCGGCTGCCCCGGCAGTCCCACCACACCCTGCACTTCGGCCGCGAATGGGGCGGCGTCTTCTCCGCCCTGGCGGCCGGACGTCCCCAGCCCGACCCGAGCCTCCTCGTGACGTATCCCGAGTCCGACGACACCGCCGCGCCCGCCGGGCACTCGACGTTGAGCGTCCTGGAGCCCGCGCCCAACCTGGCGGGCGGGGCCGACTGGGGCCGCCTCGCCCCCTCCCTGCAAGACCGCCTGCTGGGCCGCCTCGCCGACCTCGGGTACGGCGACCTGTCGGCGGCGCCCAGGGAGACGTTCGACCCGCCGGCGTGGGAGCGGCTCGGCCACTCGGCGGGCACGCCCTTCGCCCTCGACCACCGCTTCCGGCAGACGGCGTGGTTCCGCCCGTCGGGCCGGAGCCGACGCGTCCCGGGGCTGCACTTCGCCGGGATGTACACCGCGCCGGGCGTGGGGGTCCCGCCGGCGCTGATCTCCGGGAGGCTGGCCGCCGCCCGGATCCTGGAGGGCGCCCGATGACGCTGACCGCGAGCTACGAGCACTGCCGCCGCCTGAACTCCCGGCACGGGCGCTCCTTCTACCTCGCGACGCTGCTGCTGCCCGCGTGGAAACGCCGGCACGTGCACGCCCTGTACGGGTTCGCCCGCCACGTGGACGACATCGTCGACGAGTACAAGGCCGCCGGCGCGGAGGGACGCGCCGCGGCACTCGACCGGGTCGGGGAGCGGCTCGACGCGGCGCTGGCAGGCGAGCACGTCCGCGACCCGGTGCTGCCCGCGTTCGTGCACACCGTCCGGTCGTTCGACGTCGAGCGCGAGGACATCGACGCGTTCCTGGAGTCGATGCGCGCCGACCTGACCGTCACCCGGTACGCGACCTACGACGACCTGCTGGACTACATGGAGGGGTCGGCCGCGGCGATCGGCCTGATGATGCTGCCCGTCCTGGAGACCCTGCCCGGCGCCGCGCGGACCGCGCGCGAGCCCGCCCGGGAGCTCGGCCGGGCGTTCCAGCTGACCAACTTCCTGCGGGACGTGGCCGAGGACCTCGGCCGCGGCCGCGTCTACCTCCCGACGAACGACCTGAAGAGGTTCGGCGTGACCGAGGAGGACCTCGCCTCCGGGGAGTGCACGCCCGGCATCCGAGAGCTGGTGGAGTTCGAGGCCGGCCGCGCGCGGGAGCACTACGGCCGCGCGCTGGAGGGGGTGAAGCTGCTGGTGCCGTCCTCGCGGCCCTGCATCCGCGCGGCGCACGAGCTGTACGGCGGGATCCTGGACGAGATCGCCGCTTCCGGCCATGACGTGCTGGCCGCGCGGGCCCGGGTGCCCCGCCGCCGCCGCGCCGTGATCTACGCGCGGCACCTGCTGGCGGCGTCGGCCGCGGGCCGGGCCGAGCGGCGCGTCCCCGCCGGGATGGTCTGACATGGCAGGCGGCCCTGCGGGAGCGGGCGGCGCGGCGGGGGCGGGCGGCGCGGCGCGGGTCGTGCTGGACGCGATGGGCGGCGATCATGGGCCCGCCGCGACGGTGCCGGGCGCGCTCGCGGCGCGTCGCGAGCACGCGGTCCACGTCCTGCTGGTCGGACGGGCCGACGAGATCGACGAGGAGCTGCGGCGGCACGGCGGCGTCGGCGAGCTGGAGGTGCAGCACGCCGACGACGTGATCCCCATGGCCGAGCGGGGCTCGAACGCCGCGTTCCAGTCGAAGTCCAGCCTGATGGTGGGCTGCGAGCTGGCGCGGCGCGAGGGGGCGGCGTTCGTCTCGGCCGGGTCCACCGGCGCGGTGGTGACCTGCGCGGTCCGCGCCTTCGGGCGGCGCGAGGGCGTGCTGCGCCCGGCGCTGGCCGTGGCCCTGCCCGCCCTGTCGGGATTCACCGTCCTGGTCGACGCGGGCGGCACCGCCGACCCGTCGGCGGAGATGGTGGCGCAGTTCGCGACGCTCGGCGCCGAGTACGCGCGGAGCGTCCTGGGCGTGGCCGATCCGTCGGTGGGGCTGCTGTCGATCGGCGCGGAGCCCGGCAAGGGCAACCGGCTCGTCCGGGACGCGGCGCGGCTGCTGCCGGAGACGCCGGTGCGCTTCCACGGCAACGTCGAGGGCCACGACGTGCTGGCCGGGACCGTCGACGTGGTCGTCACCGACGGGTTCACCGGGAACGTCGTGCTGAAGAACATCGAGGGCTGCGTCCGCACGACGCTGGGCCTCGTCGCCCGCGCCGGGACCGTCGACGCCGGGCCGCTGGAGGCGGTCGCGCGGCTGTACGCGGCCGACACCCACGGAGGCGCCGCGCTCCTGGGCCTGACCGGGACGGTCGTCGTCGCGCACGGCTCGTCGAGCGCGGCGGCGGTCACCCGCGCCTGCGTGGTGGCCCGCGACCTGGCCGCGGAGGGTCAGTGGGCCACGGGGCCGGGGCCGTGACCGTCGGCTTCGGGGGCGGCGGGACGCAGCGGGTCGCGACCGTCCCACGCGCCCTCGCTGCCGTAAGGAACGAAGCGGGCGAACATCTCCTCGCTGTACCAGTCCTCGCGGCGGACGCGCCCGATGACGGCCCGGTGGGCGCTCCCCTGGTAGGCGTAGCGGTGGACGGCCGCCTCGTCCCGCCACAGCGAGAACGTCGCCTGCCGGGCGAGCGGCCACTCCCCGATCCCGACCGAGGCGAGGCAGCCGTCCTGGCCGCGCAGCAGGCGGTCCACGTCCGGCACGGAACGGTAGAACGCCACGAGCCGTCCAGGACGGATGGAAGCCCTGGTCAGCACGGCCACCGGGCCGTGCGGCGCGGGGTGGACCGCCGCTCCGGCGAGCGGGTCGGCCCCTCCCCACCGGCCCCGGGACGCCAGCGGCGCGAGCCGCACGTGCCAGGACTCCTCGGCCTCCTCCCGCCACCGCGCCCCGATCGGCGAACGCGCGAGGAAGCGCTCCAGCGCCGGTTCGCCGTCCCACACCGCGAACAGGGCCCAGCGGCGCAGGTCGGCGCCGAGGCTCATGGACGGGCCCTTCCCCGTCCCGAGCAGCCGCCAGAACCGCAGCCCGCCGGTGCCGCGCAGCACCGGACGGTCGAACGCCATGTGCCGCATGGCGTCCGTTCCCGCGTACCTGGCGAGGTGGAACGAGGCGATGATCTGCGTGCTCATGAGGAAGGTCCGATGTTCATGAGGTGGTTCCGGTGTTCACGGCGGTGATTCCCGTGGTCGTGTCGGTCGTCGGCGGCTACCTGCTCGGCTCGGTGCCGGTCGCGGTGCTCGTCGGCCGCGCCCACGGCCTCGACCCGCGCGAGGTCGGCGACCGCAACCCCGGCTTCTGGAACGTCATGGAGCAGCTCGGCCGGAAGGCCTCCGTGCCCGTCTTCGCCGGCGACATGCTCAAGGGGACGGCGGCCGGGCTGGTCGGCCTCCTCGTGAGCGGGGCCGACACGGGCCGCTTCGGCTCGGTGGCCGGGGCGAGCGTCCTGCCGGTGTACGCGGCGGTCGGCGCGGCGATGGCCGGCCACGCCTGGCCGGTGTTCGCCGGACGCCGGGGCGGCCGCTCGATCCTCACCTTCGCGGGAGGGTTCGCGGTGATCTGCCCGGCGGCGTTCGCGCTCGGCCTCCTCCTGCTCTTCGCGGGCACCGCCGCCTTCTCGTTCGCGTGGGGCACCCGCCTCGCGGTGTTCTCGCTGCCGGTGCTGCAGCTGTTCTTCGCGCCGGTCGGGCAGGTCGCCGGGACCGGGGCGCTGATGTGCCTCATCGGGCTGCGGTTCGGGCAGGCCGCGCTGGCGGGGCGGCGGGTCTGACCGACGCCGGGCCGTAGTCCCGGCCGCGCCAGGTGCGCGTCGGCAGCAGCGCCGACCAGGTGAGCCGGACGGCCGTCGCCACGTCCAGGAGCGGGGAGGCCGCCAGACCGGGGCTCGCCCGCGCGTAGCTGCCGCGCAGCGCCGTCACGAGCAGGAGCCGCTGCGCCAGCAGGACGAGGTCGAGCGGCGTGGGCCGTCCCGCCGCGAGCCGCAGGACGGGGAGCGCGGCGGTCAGCCAGACCACGGCCAGGTCGCCCGCCATGTGGGCCGCGGGGGTGACGTCCCGCAGGGCGATCGACCTTCCCCACGCGCGCCACACGTCCGCGGCGGAGCTGTGCATGTCCGCCTCCAGCAGCGGGCCCGCGTCCACGAACGCGACCCGCCAGCCGTCGCGGGCGAGCAGCCGCCCGAGCGCGACATCGTCGGTGAGATGGCGCCTGACCCGCGCGAATCCGTCGGCCTCCCGCATGCTCGCCTTACGGAAGGCCATGCACTGGCCGTTGACGAGCAGGCGCTCCGCGGACGCCCCCGGTCCGGTCGACCCGATCGGGCCGAAACGGTAGACGAGTGTGGCCAGCAGCGAGGCGTGCAGCGCCTGCTCCACCGCGTTGTCGCAGATGAAGCGAGGACCCGCGCTCACCAGGTCGTGGCCGTCCAGGAGCGCCGCCAGTGCCGCGCAGAGGCCCGCCTTGGGACGCATGTCGGCGTCCAGGAGGACGACGATCGGGCCGGTCGCGGCCTGGACGCCCTGGTGCAGGGCCCACTGCTTGCCGACCCACCCGTCCGGCAGCGGCGCGCCGGGGACGACGGTGGCGCCGAGCCTCTTGGCCAGCCGCGCGGTGCCGTCGCGGGACTCGTCGTCCACGACGATCACCTCGTCCACGACCGGGTCGGCGAGCAGCGGGGCCAGGCACCCTTCGAGGCGGGACTCCTCGTCGCGGGCGGGGATCACCACCGACACCCGCTCCGGCGGCGGTCCGGCCGCCCCCGGCCCCAGCGGCGCGCGACGGCGGCGCCCCCGGGCGAGCCGCGCCGCGACGACCGCGGCGGCGGCCGCCTGGAGGACGGTCAGCGGCCTCATCGCGTCTCCGGCCTTTCGCGGGACGCGGTGCGGCGGGCACCGCCGAAGTCCTGGTTCACCAGGGAGGCGACGATCCGCCCGCCCATCGCGACGAGCGGGAGGCCGCCGCCCGGATGCGCCGACCCGCCCACCAGGTAGAGGCCGCGCCGCGGTCCCCGGTTGCCCGGCCTGCGGAACGGCGCGAAACGTCCCTGGTAGGCGGTGCCGTAGATGGCGCCGCCCCACGCGCCGTACCGGTCGCGCAGGTCGGCGGGCGTGAACATGTCGACGAAGCGGAGCCGTCCCGAGAGGTCGTGCCCGCGTTTCGCCAGCCGCTCCAGCACCAGGTCCCGGTAGGACTCGCGGGACATCGGCCACCGGCCGGGGTCGCGCGCCGGGACGTTCACCAGCATCACCCAGTTCTCCGCCCCGTACGGGGCCTGCGTCGGGTCGTCCACCGCCGAGCAGCCGACGTAGACGGTCGGGTCGTCCGGCGGCACGTTCCGGCGGAAGATGTCGTCGAACTCCTTCCGGTAGTCCGCCGAGAAGACGACGGAATGGTGTGGCATGTCCTCTGTGCGGCCGTCCACCCCCGCGAGCAGCAGGAACGCCGACGACGACAGGCCGAGCCCGGCGAGCCTGCGCAACCGCCGCCGGTCGGGCAGCAGCCAGCCGTACAGCGCGGCGGCGTCGGCGTTGACGATCACGGCGTCGGCGCTCACCCGCTCTCCCGACGCCAGCACCACGCCCGAGACCGCCGAACGGCCGGCGATGACCTCCGCCACCTCGGTGCCCGTGCGGACCTCGACGCCGGCCTCGGTCAGGAGCCGGGCGAGGGCGTCGGCGATCCGGGGAAGGCCGCCCGACACGTACCAGCCGCCGTCCCCGTGCTCGATGGCCGGGACGCAGCCGAGGGCCGCCGGCGCCTGGTACGGGCTCGACCCCGCGTACGTGGCGTACCGGCCGACGTACTGGCGCATCCGCGGGTCGTCGAAGAAGCGCCGCGCCAGGCCGTCCAGCGTCCGGCCCGGCGCGACCGAGAACAGGTCGCGGATCCGGGGCTTCTCGGGAGGACGGCCCAGGGGCCCGGCGAAGAAGGTCCGCTCCGACGCGGCGTAGCACTTCTCCGCCCAGCGGTAGAAGGACCGCCAGGCCGCGCCTTGCCCGGGGCTCAGGCGGTCGACCTCCCGCTCCATCCGGTCGGGGTCGCGGAACGCACGGAGCCGCGCCCCGTCGGCGAAGCGGTAGCGGCACAGCTCGTCCAGCTCCACCAGCGGGACGTCCACGCCGAGTTCCCGGAACAGGCGCGGCATGGTCAGAAGGGACGGCCCGAGCGAGAAGGCGAACCCGTCCCGCTCGTACTCCGCCAGCTTCCCGCCGAGCCGGTCCAGCCGCTCGTACAGCCGGACCTCGTGGCCGCCGCGCGCCAGCCGCAGCGCGGCGGTCATGCCGCCGACCCCGCCGCCGACCACGATCACTTCCGCCATGCGCGCCTCCACGCCGGGACGGCGAACGCCCCCATCGCCACCCCGCCCGCCGCCGCGACCAGCGGGTCCCGCGGCTCGAACACCGCCGCGAACGCCAGCGTCTCCATGCCCGCCATCACCGAGTAGAGCGTGACGAGCCCCCGGGACGGGCCCTGGCCGCGAGCCGGGCCGGGTCCGGGCGCCGGGACGGGGGTGTCCTCCCGTCCCGCTGTCAGGTCGATCGCCATCATGACCAGGAAGGACACCGCCAGCCATCCGGCGAAGTTGCTGAGCGGCACCCCCCGGTAGGGGCCGCCGTCCGCCCACGTCCACAGGCCGAGCCGGAGCATCTGCGGGTCCAGGAACAGGTCCCATGCCGTCAGCGCCGCGGCCCCCGCCGCCCACCGCGCGACCCGGTTCTCCGGCGCGATCGCGGTCGCGACGGCGTGCGCGGCCAGCCCCATGCCGCCCCACGCCGCCGCCACGACGACCGGCACGCCGCCCGCCTGCGGCCGCAGCACCGAGGTGTAGGAGTACTCCCCGAACGGCAGGCCCGTGCGGATGCCGACCCATTCGGCCGCGAATCCGATGGCCACCGTCGCGGCGAAGGCCCCGGCCGCGCGCCCGGGGCCCCGCCGGTCGGCGAGGAACGCCACGGCGCTCGCCGCCAGCAGCACCACGACCACGCTGGTCAGCCGGATCGGCTCGGGCCTCAGCCCGGACGCGACCTGGGCGACCACCATCGCGGCCAGCAGCCCCGCGCCGAGCAGTCCGAGGGGTCGCGACGCCGGCGTGTCCCAGCCGAGCCGCATTCTGCGCACAAAGCCCACACGACCCCTTCGTACCGAGGCGGCCGGGCGGATGCATCGATCATCAGGACGCGGTCCGCGCGCGGGGCAGCAGCAGAGCCGCCGCGGCGATGAGCAGGGCCAGCCCGGCCGCCATGAGGAAGACCCGGTCGTAACCGGCAGCGAGGGCGGCGGCCGCCGTCGGCGAGCCGGACGCCGCCCGCGTCCGCGCGGCGGCGGCCGCCGCCAGCACCGCCAGGCCCACGGCCCCGCCCC
>NZ_JBEZJP010000107.1:0-21424 GCF_040653175.1 Actinomadura sp. NPDC048032 | reverse complement strand
CCGGCTCAGGATCCGGACGGCGCCGTCGCCGCTTCCCGGCGGCGGCCCGCCAGCAGGGCGTCCAGCGCCCATGCGCCCGGTCCGAGCACCGCGATCTGCGGCTGCGCGGCCGGTGCGGCCTGCGCGGCGGCAGGAGGCTGCACGGCCCCGGTGAGCAGCGCGAGGGCGCCGAGCAGCGTGAGGAGCGTTCTTCGGGACAGGGGGTTTCCTCCTTGGGGAGCCGCGCCGAGTGAGAACTGCGGCGCACTTTTCCGCATGCGGCGGCCAGGTCCAGAGAGAATGGATCTCGCGCCCTTGCGGGAAAGGCCGTCCGCGACGCCCACACAGTGAACGCCGCCCGGCGCCAAGTCAGTTGTGCCGGGGCACAACCATGCCGATCAGGGGGATGAGCAGGGCCTCGCCCGACCCGCCGGAATGGAGACCGGCGATTTCGCCGACACCCTCGCCGAGACGTTCGCCACACGGCGTGTACGGGGCGCGGACCCGGGAATCGTCGGTCGCGGACCCGGCGGCCCCACTAGTCTCTGCCGGGGCGGGACACGGGGTCCCGCCGGTCCGCGAGGAGGAGCCCCCAGGTGTTCGAGTCGGTGCTCGTGGCCAACCGCGGCGAGATCGCCGGGCGGATCGTGCACACCGCCCGCGCGATGGGGCTCAAGGCGATCGCGGTGTACTCCGCGGCCGACGAGGGCCTCCCCTTCGTCGCCGAGGCGGACGAGGCCGTCCTGATCGGGCCCGCCGAGCCGTCCGGCAGCTACCTCAACGCCGCCGCGATCCTGGAGGCCGCGCACCGGACCAACGCGCAGGCCGTCCACCCCGGCCACGGGTTCCTCGCCGAGAGCGCCGCGTTCGCCCGGCGGGTGGCCGAGCGCGGCCTGGTCTGGGTCGGCCCGCCGCCGCTCGCCATCGCCCGGATGGGCGACAAGATCAACGCCCGGAACCTGATGAAGGAGGCGGGCGTCCCCGTCGCGCCCGGCGTCTGGGAGCCGGTGCCCGACGCGGCGACGGCGGCCGAGGAGGCCGAGCGCATCGGCTACCCCGTCATGGTGAAGCCCGCCGCGGGCGGCGGCGGCATGGGCCTGGCCGCCGTCCACGACGAGGCGTCGCTGCGCAAGGCGTTCGAGGAGACCCGCGCCGCCGCCGAGCAGCTCTTCGGCCAGGGCGACATCCTGCTGGAGCGGTACGTCGAGGGCGCCCGGCACGTCGAGGTCCAGATCCTCGGGCTCGCCGACGGCACGGTGGTCGCGCTGGGCGACCGCGACTGCTCCGTCCAGCGCCGCTACCAGAAGGTCGTGGAGGAGTCCCCGTCTCCCGGCGTCAGCCCGGCGCTGCGCGAGCGGATGCTGGCGGCCGCCGTCCGCGCGGGCGAGGCCGTCGGCTACCGCGGCGCCGGCACCGTCGAATGCCTGGTCGACCCCGCCGCGCAGGAGTTCACCTTCCTGGAGATGGACACCCGCCTCCAGATCGAGCACCCGGTGACCGAGATGGTCACCGGCATCGACCTCGTCGAGCAGCAGTTCCGCATCGCCGCGGGCGAACCCGTCTCGTTCACCTCCACCGCCCCGCGCGGGCACGCCGTCGAGTTCCGCGTCCAGGCCGAGGACCCGCGGAGCTTCCTGCCCGGGACGGGCGAGATCACGGTGTGGGAGGAGCCCGTCGGCGACGGCATCCGCATCGACGCCGGCTACGCCGAGGGCACCACCGTCACCCGCCACTACGACTCGCTGCTGGCCAAGCTCTGCGTCCACGGCGACGACCGCGCCCACGCCCTGGCCCGCGCCCGCGCCGCCCTGGAGGCGTTCCACATCGAGGGCCCGCCGACGAACCTGCCCTTCCTGCGCGAACTGCTCGACCGGCCCGAGTTCGCCGACGGAACCTACGACACCGGGCTGGTCGCGCGCATGCGCGGCCACCAGGCCCCCTGAGCGCCGCCTCCGCGCCCGTCGTAGAGTGACGCCGTGTACTGCGACCGCTGCGGCGAGCCCGCCGAGGGCGACCACGCTTCCTGCCGGACCGCCCGCCGGATGGAACCGCCCCGCTACTGCCCCGACTGCCGCCGCCGCCTGATAGTGCAGGTCACCCCGACCGCCTGGACGGCCGAATGCTCCCAGCACGGCCCCCTCGAACCCGTGGACCAGGCCCCCTAGCGCTTCCCTTCGGCGAGAGACCGCTCGATTCCGCCTCCGCGTTCCAGCCGGCCGATGGCGGCCATCAGCCGCCGGGCGTTCTCAAGGCTCTTGAACAGGGAGGCGGTCTCCGTCAGCATCACCGGCGCGGGGGATGCTCATCGCCACCTTCAGAGGTGCGGGGAGGCGAATCCGCGTCGCGGAACGACATGGCGTAGGTGATGAGGCCCACGCCGGGGGCCGGGGCCCAGTCGTGGCCGGGGGTGCGGACGAACCCCATCTTCTCGTACATGCGCTGCGCGGACTCCATGTTGCGCTGCGTCGACAGGCGCAGGCCGGACAGGCCGGCCGCGCGGGCCCGTTCGATGCAGGCGCGCACCATGGCCCGGCCCGCGCCCCTGCCGCGGGCGTCCTCCAGAACGGCGAGCATGCGGAACTCGGCCTCGTCCGGTCCGGCCAGATCCGCGTAGGGGGTGCCCGGCGGGCAGTACGCGACGGCACCGGCGATCCGCCCGGCGTCTTCGGCGACGAGCAGTTCGGCTTTCGCCGCCCGGTCGGCGGCGTCGCGCAGCTTGTGCACGTACGGGGACTCCGGGCTGACCAGGCCGCCGCGCACGTAGACCTCCACCGTCAGCTCCCCGACGAGGTCGTACTCGTCCGGGCGCGCCGTCCGAACGATCACTTGACGTCCCGGCAGGACGACTCGGCGGGGAGGAGGGGGCGCAGGCGGACGGAGTAGGCCTGGCCGCCGCTGCGCCACGCGGTGTCGGGGTTCGTGGCGGGAACCTTCGCGGCCGGGGCCACCGTGCAGATCGCACCGGCGACCGGGACGCCCTTGCCGAGCGGCTCCAGCGGCCACGCCTTGACGGTGGCGCTTCCCGTGGTCGGCCCGGCGAGGACGGCGGTCTTCTCCGACCTGTACGGGGCGGGCTTCCTGGTCAGGTCGGACGGGGGCCAGGCGGCCGGGTCGAGGCGCTGGAGGAAGCGGGCCTCCGGGCCCGACTGGGCCTCGGGCTGGACGATCCGGGTCGTCGCGCCGTCCATGGCGACCACGATCGTGATCGCGTCGGCGACGCCGCCGGGCCCGACCGAGTGGGAGCGGGCGAGGCCTGCCGCGCGGGCCCCGTCGAGGAGGCGCCGCAGGGCGTCGGGCTTCAGGCGGTACTCCGTCGGCCCGCCCTGGGCCGAGGCGACCGCGCGGCCCGTGGAGTAGAGCGAGAAGTCGGGGAGGCTCCCCGGGCCGCCGAGACCGGCGATGCCGCCGGTCTTGCGCCACCGCAGGACGAGCGTCTCGCCCGCGGGGGCGCCGCCCGGCGAGGACGAGGACGAGGACGGAGAGGGCGCGGGGGAGGAGGGCTCGGCGGTGCCGGAGCCGTCGCCGCAGGCGGCCAGCGCGGCGCCGGCGGTCAGGGCGACGCAGGCGAGTGCCGGCGCCCGGCGGGAGCGTGTGTACGGACCGGCCATGACGGTTGGACGCTCGGCGGCCCGCCCGGGTTCCGCCGGTTCCGGGAACACCCGGCGACGGGCCGGTTCCGGGCCCGCGCTAGTGTGCCGGTCTGTGAGTGTGCTCGTTGTGACCGGGACCTGCACGGGTGTGGGGAAGACCGTCGTCACCGCGGCGCTGGCCGCGGTCGCCGCCGCGCGCGGCGCGTCGGTCGCCGTCGTCAAACCCGGCCAGACGGGCGTCGGCGGCGGGGAGCCGGGCGACCTCGACGAGGTCCGCAGGCTCGCCGGGATCGACGACGTGCACGAGTACGCGCGCTTCCCCGACCCCCTCTCCCCGGCCGCCGCGGCCCGCCGCGCCGGGATGCCGCCCGTCCGGATGCCGGACGTCGCCGAACGCGTCCGGGACCTGGCGTCCGGGCGGCGGCTGGTGCTGGTCGAGGGGGCGGGCGGGCTCCTCGTCCGCTACGACGAGGAGGGGACCACGATCGCCGACCTCGCGCGCTGGCTCGGCGCCGCGGTCGTGGTGGTGGCCCGGCCCGACCTCGGCACGCTCAACCACACCGCGCTCACCCTGGAGGCGATGGCGCACCGCGGCGTGCAGCTCGCCGGGGTGGTGATCGGCGCCTGGCCGGACGAGCCGGACCTCGCCATGCGCAGCAACATCCGCGACCTGGAGACCATCGCGGCACGCCCGCTGTCGGGCGCGCTGCCCGCCGGCGCCGGGGCCATGGACCCGGCGGAGTTCCTCGTGGCCGCGCACCGCGGCCTGGCCCCCTCGTTCGGCGGCGGCTTCGACCCCGCCGTCTTCCGCGCCGCCTTCGGCCCCGACAAGGAGAACACGTGACGGACATCCTCGACATCGCGCGCCGCCAGGTCCTGGACGAGGGCGAGGGCCTGTCGCGGGGACAGGTGCTGGAGGTGCTGAACCTGCCGGACGACCGGCTCCAGGACCTGCTCGCGCTCGCCCACGACGTCCGGATGCGGTGGTGCGGGCCGGAGGTCGAGGTCGAGGGGATCGTGTCGCTGAAGACCGGCGGCTGCCCGGAGGACTGCCACTTCTGCTCGCAGTCCGGCAAGTTCGAGTCGCCCGTCCGGTCGGTGTGGCTGAACATCCCCGAGCTGGTCGAGGCGGCGAAGGAGACCGCCGCGACCGGCGCCACCGAGTTCTGCATCGTCGCCGCCGTGCGCGGACCGGACGAGCGGCTGATGGCGCAGGTCCGCGACGGCGTCAAGGCCATCAACGACGCCGTCGAGATCAACATCGCGTGCTCGCTCGGCATGCTCACCCAGGAGCAGGTCGACGAGCTGGCCGCGATGGGCGTCCACCGCTACAACCACAACCTGGAGACGGCCCACTCCCACTTCCCGAACGTGGTCACCACGCATTCGTGGGAGGAGCGCTGGGACACCCTCCGCATGGTCAAGGACGCCGGGATGGAGGTGTGCTGCGGCGGCATCGTCGGCATGGGCGAGAGCGTCGAGCAGCGCGCCGAGTTCGCCGCGCAGCTCGCGGAGCTGGAGCCCGACGAGGTCCCGCTGAACTTCCTCGCGCCGCGCCCCGGCACGCCGTTCGCCGACTACCCGCTGGTGGAGGGCGCCGAGGCGCTGAAGACGATCGCCGCGTTCCGGCTCGCCCTGCCCCGCACCATCCTGCGGTACGCCGGCGGCCGCGAGCTCACCCTCGGCGACCTCGGCACCCGTGAGGGCATGCTCGGCGGCATCAACGCCGTCATCGTCGGCAACTACCTCACCACCCTCGGCCGCCCGGCGCGGAAGGACCTGGAGCTGCTCACCGAGCTCCAGATGCCGATCAAGGCCCTCGGCCGGACGCTCTGAGACGCGCCCGCGCGGCGGGTCAGCGGCTGAGCCGGGTGATGAACTTGTAGCGGTCGCCCCGGTACAGGGACTGGGCCCACTCGACCGGCTGCCCCGTCGTGTCGAAGGCGTGGCGGGACAGCAGCAGCATCGGCAGGCCCACGTCCACGCCCAGGAGCTGCGCGTCGTGCGGGGTGGCGAGGACGGTCTCGATCGTCTCCTCGGCCTCGGTGAGGTGGACGTCGTAGGCGGTCGCGAGCGTCTCGTACAGGGAGTGGTGGCGCGGCAGCTCGCGGCGCAGGCCGGGGAAGCGGCGGGCCGGGAGGTGGGACGTGTCGATCGACATCGGCTCGCCGTCGGCCAGCCGGAGGCGGTGGATCCGCAGCACCCGGCCGCCGGGGCGGATGCACAGCAGGGTCGCGAGGCGCTCGTCGGCGCTGACGTAGCCGGCCTCCAGTATGCGGGTCTCGGGACGCAGCCCGTGGTGCCGCATGTCCTCGGTGTAGCTGACGAGCTGGAGCTCCTGGGCGACCTTCGGCTTGGCGACGAAGGTCCCCTTGCCCTGGATGCGCTGGAGGCGCCCCTCGACGACCAGCTCGGCGAGGGCCTGCCGGACGGTGGTGCGGGACGTCTCGTACTTCTCGGCGAGCGTCCGCTCCGGCGGCAGCGGGCTGCCCGCCGGGAGCGACTGGATCAGCTCGACCAGCAGCTCCTTGAGCTTGTAGTACTTGGGGATCCGCGGCGCCTGGTTCGGGTGGCGCTTACCGAGGTCGCCGAGCGAGATCCGGTCGAAGCCGTGCTCGAATCCGCCCCCGTGCCGGGGCCCGCCCCTGACCTCCGTCACGGCGTCTCCTCACGTTCATCACCGGTTTCCCCGATGTTATGGGTGAAGACTACGGCCGGTAGAAGACGCGATTTCCGCCAGGGCCGCCCGCAATCGTGTGAGGTCCGACTCGTCCAGCGTGGCACGTGCGGTGAGGCGCAGGCACGCGCGGCCCTTCGGGACCGACGGCGGACGGAAGCAGCCGACGCGGAGACCGTGCTCAGCGCAGATCCCCGCGGCCCGCACCGCGGCCTGCGGCTCGCCCAGGAACACCGGGACCACGGCCGCCGCGGGCCTGGCCGTTTCCAGGCCGGAACCGGCCGCCAGGTTTGAGACCGCCTGCGCCCGCTCGCGGGCCCGCCCGGGCAGGCCCGGGTCGGATCCGAGGACGTCGAGCGCGGCGAGGGCGGCGCCCGCGGCGGGCGGGTTCAGCCCGGTGTCGAAGATGAACGACCGCCCCGTGTCGACCAGGGCGTCGATCACCTCGGGAGCGCCGAGCACCGCCCCGCCCTGCGACGCCAGGGACTTCGACAGCGTCAGGGTGAGGACCACGTCGGGCTCGCCCGCGAGGCCGGCGGCGTGCGCGGCGCCCCGGCCCTCGTCGCCGACGACGCCGAGCGCGTGCGCCTCGTCGACCACCAGCAGCGCTCCGTGCGCCCGGGCGGCCGCGTGCAGCGCGCCCAGCGGCGCGAGGTCGCCGTCCACGGAGAACACCGCGTCGGTGACGACGAGGGCGTGGTCCTCCTCGCGCTCGGCGAGGGCCCGCTCCGCCGCTTCGGCGTCCCGGTGCGGGACGATCACGACGCGGGACCGCGACAGCCGGCACGCGTCCACGATCGAGGCGTGGTTGACCTGGTCGGACACCACGAGCGTGTCGGGCCCGGCGAGCGCGGTGACGGCGCCGAGGTTGGCCAGGAAGCCGGAGGAGAACACCAGGCCGGCGGCGCTGCCGGTGAACGCGGCGAGCCGCCGGTCCAGCTCGGCGTGCAGCTCCGTCGTCCCGGTGACGAGGCGCGAACCGGTGGAGCCGGTGCCCCACTCGCGCGCGGCGGCGACGGCGCCCTCGACGAGCCGCGGGTCGCCGGCCAGGCCGAGGTAGTCGTTGGACGCCAGATCGGTGAGCCCGTCGAGGCGGGGGCGGGGGCGCAGCGACCGGCGCAGCCCGGCGGCGGCGCGCCGCTCCGCCGCGTCCCGGAGCCTGGCCAGGGGGTCTCGTCCTGCGGTCATGCCGGGCATCCTGCCAGGTGGCCCCGGCGGCGGGGCCACCTGCCCCGGGAACGAAAACCATCGGCGATGATGGTGGCGTGCCTACCTTGACCGATTTGGTCCGCGATCACACCGACCTCACCGACACCGACCTGGAGTGGCTCCACGCGCTGGTCTCGGACTGGCAGCTGCTGGCCGACCTGTCGTTCGCGGACCTGCTGCTGTGGGTGCCGCTCCGGTCGGCGGAGGCGCTGCCCGCCGACGGGGCGTCCCGCGCGGGCCGGGGCAGGCCGGGCGTGCTCGACACCGGCGCGGCCGTCCCCGGCTGGGTCGCGATCGCGCAGATGCGGCCGACGACCGGGCCGACCGCCTACCCGGAGGACCTCGTCGGCAAGGTCGTCCGGACGGGCCGCCGCGGGCTGATCGACGTGGCGTGGCGGGAGCGCCGGATCGTCCGCGAGGGCGACCCGGAGTGGGGCAGCGGCATCCCCGTCCGCGAGGAGTCCATCCCGGTGCGCCGCGGCGCCAAGATCCTCGGGGTGATCCAGCGCAGCACCAACCTCAGTTCGGCGCGCACCCCGTCCCGGCTGGAGCTGACCTACCTGCAGAGCGCCAGCGACCTCGCCACGATGATCTCCGAAGGCCGGTTCCCGGTGCCGGGCGAGGAGCCGAACATGGTCCGCTCGCCGCGCGTCGGCGACGGCCTGATGCGGCTGGACCGCTCCGGCAAGGTCACCTACGCCAGCCCCAACGCCCAGTCCGCCTACCGGCGGCTCGGCTACCCGACGGACCTGGTCGGCGAGGCGCTCGGGAAGATCACCGCGGACCTGTGCGACACCGGCGAGCCGATGGAGGAGGCGCTGAGCGTCGTGCTGTCGGGCCGCGCGCCGCGCGAGGTCGAGGTGGAGTCGCGTGGGTCGATCATGCAGCTGCGCACGATCCCGCTCGTCGTCGGCGGGACGCGGATCGGCGCGATCGTCCTGTGCCGGGACGTGACGGAGCTGCGCTGGCGCGACCGGGAGCTGATGACCAAGGACGCCACCATCCGAGAGATCCACCACCGGGTGAAGAACAACCTGCAGACGGTCGCGGCGCTGCTGCGGCTCCAGGCGCGGCGGCTGCGGATCCCGGAGGGACGGGCCGCGCTGGACGAGGCCGTCCGGCGCGTCGGGTCCATCGCGATCGTGCACGAGACCCTGTCGCACACCCCCGACGAGCTGATCGACTTCGACGACATCGCCGACCGCGTGATCACGATGGCGGGGGAGGTGTCCACCCCCGAGACCAAGGTGACGCCCAAGCGGACCGGCAGCTTCGGCGTCCTGCCCGCCGAGGTCGCGACACCGCTCGCGATGGCGCTCACCGAGCTGCTGCAGAACGCTCTGGAGCACGGCCTGGCCAGCCGGTTCGGGACCCTGGAGGTCGTGGCGCACCGCTACGGCGAGGGGGAGGTCTCCCACGAGCCGGCCGGCGTCCCGGTCTGGGGCGAGTGGACGGCGCCCGGCGCGGACGAGCCCCGCGCCCCGGGCGCCGAACCCGAGCGCCCGTCCGGCCGCCGCCTCGTCACGATCGTCGCGGACGACGGCGTCGGCCTGCCCGCCGACTTCGACATGGAGAGCACCGAGAGCCTGGGCCTTCAGATCGTCCGCACCCTCATCGTGGGCGAACTGGGCGGCCACCTGGACTTCCGCCCAAGAAAGGGCGGCGGCACGGAAGTAGTGGTGGACATCCCCCTGGACCACCATCACCGCCCCAGCCGCCCCTGACCACGGTCATTCACTCTGGTCCGCGCACAGGGAGCAACCGGCACCTCACCCGTCAGAAACCTGAGGGTGTGCGATCGCGTGCGAAGCCAGTTTCAAGCGAAGCAAGAAACTGATCGCGCAGCGAGCCGCAAGGCGAGCCGGAGCGATGCCAGCGATCGCGGCCGTGCCCGCAAGGAAGGCGCTCTAGCGCCTGACGCTAAGGGCTCGGCGGGAACGCCGCAGCGCGCGGCGTTCGTCTTCGCCCATGCCGCCCCAGACGCCGGATTCCTGGCCGGACTCCAGCGCCCAGCGCAGGCAGGCCGCGCTCACGTCGCAGCGGCGGCAGACCTGCTTGGCCTCCTCGATCTGCAGGATCGCGGGGCCGGTGTTGCCGATCGGAAAGAAGAGTTCGGGGTCCACGTCACGGCAGGCTGCGCGGTGGCGCCAGTCCATGCGGTCCACTCCTTCGTCAGGTGGTGGAGATGCTCCACTCTTTGTGAACGGGTTCACATGTCGCGAACGCCCGGGGTGGCTGTGGCCAGGTCCAGGGATGCGTGTTCGGCGGCGCCGCGAGCAGGTGACCGGCGGCGTTGGGGCCCCTGTCGGCTGGCGCACTTTGAGCGTTTCAGGAGGGTGCGGGCAGACGCAAGACCTTTGAGAAAGGATTCTCAAAGTATGGGTGTCGCATGTGTCACACCCATCGGTCGGGTGTGTTACTTGGCTCTCACATGCGTGCTCGCGCGTCTCAAATGACGATGCGGATCGCCTTCGGCACGGAACGGAACGTGACCGTCCGCTGCTCGCCCAGGTAGTCGCCGTCCAGCTGGAACGCCACGGGACGGTCCGCGCGCACGGTGACCTCGGCCTCATCGTGCAGGTTGAGGACGTGCCGCCCCTGAACGGGGCGCGCTCGCGGCGTCAGCATCTGGGCCAGCGCCCCCACCGTCGGGCCGACTTCCAGGGAGCGCATCCCGAACACGTCCAGCCCGCGCGCGAAGGTCGCCTTCGGACTCGGATTCACCGGCACCCGGCCCATGAAAGTCCACGGAGACGTATTGGAGATGAACGCCAGGAACAGTCCGGATTTCGGCGGCCGTCCGGGCTGTTCCAAAGTGAGCGACGGATGGCGCCGATCGGTGCCGGAGAAGAAATGCCGTATCGCCGTCCGCACATACAGCGAAGGATCGGCGCGCAGGCCCGCCTCGCGGCGCCGCTCCACCTCCCGCACGACCTCCGCGTCCAGCCCCACACCCGCGCAGAACGTGAAATACCGGTCCGGGGCGCCGGGATGGGAGGCCGTGCCGAGCCCGACCGTCCGATGCCGGCCCGCCCGCAGCGCCTCCAGCACGGACCGCGTCGCGCCGATCGGGTCGTCCGGCAGACCGAGCGCGCGGGCGAACACGTTCGCGCTCCCGCACGGCAGCACCGCCAGAGCCGGCAGATCGGGGGACGGGCCGTCCGCCAGCAGCCCGTTGACGGTCTCGTTCACCGTCCCGTCCCCGCCGAGGGCGACCACGACGTCGTAGCCCTCGACGGCGGCCTGCCGGGCCAGCTCGGTCGCGTGGCCGCGGTGGCCGGTCTCCGCGAGGACGAGGTCGAGGTCGCCGGTGAAGGCCCGCACGAGGATGTCACGGGCCCGCCGGGAGGTGGAGGTCGCCTTGGGGTTGGCGATGAGCATGGCGCGCACGGCGTCAGGGTATCGATCGTTCCGGATGCGTTCGCCCGCAGTTTCCCCTGGGAGCGGCCCGCCGCAGGGGGCGAGTAGGGTTTCTGGGTGTGACCAAGCGTCCCATCACCGTGCAGGCCGCCGCCGCGCTCCAGGCCGCCGAGGGTGCCGCCGCCGTCGGATTCGGCGTCTTCACCGGCGTCGAGACGGCCGCCGGCGCCGCCGTCGACCCGGCCAGCGCGATCGGGGTCACCGTCCTCGCCCTCGCCGGCGGCCTCGGCATGCTGGGCTGCGCCCGCGGGCTGCTGCGCGCCGCCCAGTGGAGCCGCGCCCCCACGGTCCTGACCCAGCTGTTCGCCCTGCCGATCGCCTACTCGCTGTGGCAGAGCGACCGGCCCGGGATCGCCGTCCCGCTGGGCCTCGTCGCCGTCCTCGCGCTGATCGCCGTCCTCAGCCCGCCGAGCACCGCCTGGCTCATCGAGGACCACGACGAGGACGACGAGGACGCGCCGAAGGAACCCGCACCCGCCAAGGCCGCCGGCGCCCCGCCGACCGGGGAGCCGCGCTCCCTCGGACGCCGCCTCAAAGACCGCCTCAACGAGCAGCCCGCCAAGAAGAGCGAGAACTGACCGGACGCCAAAAGGGCCCTGAGGACGCGTCCTCGGGGCCCTTTCGGCTCTTCACCCGCTACTCGTCGGCGGTCAGCCCGTCCCGGAGCTGCGCGAGCGTCCGCGCCAGCAGCCGGGACACGTGCATCTGGGAGATGCCGAGCTCCGCCGCGATCTGCGACTGCGTCATGTTCCCGAAGAAGCGCAGCAGCAGAATCTTCTTCTCGCGCGCCGGGAGCTTCTCCAGCAGCGGCTTGAGGGACTCGCGGTACTCCACGCCCTCCAGCGACTCGTCCACCATGCCGAGCGAGTCCGCCACCGCGGGCGCGTCCTCGTCACCGGAGTCGGGCGCGTCGAGGGACACCGTGGAATAGGCGTTCGCCGACTCCAGCCCCTCCAGCACCTCCTCCTCGCTCATCTGCAGGTGCGCCGCCAGCTCGCTCACCGTCGGGGCGCGGCCCTCCCGCTGCGCGAGATCACTGATCGCCTTCGTCAGCGACAGCTTCAGCTCCTGCAGCCGGCGCGGCACGCGCACCGCCCAGCCCTTGTCGCGGAAGTGCCGCTTGATCTCACCGACGATCGTCGGCGTGGCATAGGTGGAGAACTCCACCCCGCGCTCCAGGTCGAACCGGTCGATCGACTTGATCAGACCGATCGTGGCGACCTGGATCAGATCGTCCAGCCACTCCCCGCGGTTGCGGAAGCGCCGGGCGAGATACTCCACCAGCGGCAGATGCAGCTCCACGAGCTGGTCGCGGATGCGCTGACGCTCCGGGTCGCCCTCCGGCAGCTGCGCGAGACGCTCGAAAAGCGCCCGCGCCCGCGCCCGGTCAGGGACCGCGCTGCTGTCCGAACGCTCGGTGCTCGCCCCCGCGACCGTCGTCTGCTCCGTCGTCGTCTTCTCCGTCACGGGGCCCCCGCCGCACCGCGCCGCTTCTGCAGCGTCACGGTGACCCGGTCGTCGGAGCCCGCCCTGGCGTCCACCTCGCCCGCCAGGGACGACAGCACCGTCCAGGCGAACGTGTCGCGGCTCGGCTCCTCACCGTCCACCGTCAGGACCGACACGGAGATGCGCATCGCCTCCCCGGTCAGCTCGAACTCGCACGTCAGGTCGGTGCCCGGCACCGCCTGAGCGAGCAGCATCGCGCACGCCTCGTCAACGGCGATGCGCAGGTCTTCTATCTCGTCCAGCGTGAAGTCCAACCTGGCCGCCAGGCCCGCGGTCGCGGTCCGCAGCACGGACAGGTAGGCACTCGCGGCAGGCAGCTTCACCGTGACCACGTCACGGACGGACAACTTCGTACTGGCCGGCATTGCAGCGGTTTCCTCGGTCACGTCACTCCCTCGCAGGATGGTCCCGCTGCCATCGAAACTACCGCCTACGAGCCGTGCATCGAGACTTCGGCGCGCTGTGTTTATTTGCGTTGGGTTGGGTTGGGGCGCCTGGGGCGCCCCAACCCGACCCAACGCGTGCGATCGCTGGCATCGCTCCGTCTCGCCTGGCGGCTCGCTTCGCGATCAGTTTCTTGCTTCGCTCGAAACTGCCTTCGGACGCGATCGCGACAGTCACCCTTGGTCCGGGGTGCTGTGGTGGCTGGTGATGTGTGCGGAGCGGGGGGTTTCGGTTCGGCTCGTTTGCTGGGGTCTACCGCGGGTTGTGGGGGGTTGCTCTGGCGCTTCGGCTCGCCTGGCGGCTCGCTTCGCGGGTGGCTCTCGCTTCGCTCGTGCCGTGCGTGGTTCTGGTGCGGATTGTGGGGGGTTGCGGTGGCGCTCGGCTCGCCTGGCGGCTCGCTTCGTGGGGGCCCTTGCTTCGCTCGTGCCGTGCGTGGGTGATGCCTAGTGGCTTGCCTCGCTCTTGGCTTGCGTGGGTTGCGCTGGGGGGAGTAGGGCGCCTCGGTGGGTTATCACCTGGGCGGCCAGGGCGGTGGCGGCTTCGGCTGCTTGTCGCTGGGGGGCGCCGGTCAGGCGGGTGGCCAGGTAGGCGCCGTTGAAGGCGTCGCCCGCGGCCGTGGTGTCGATCACCTGGACGTGGGGGACGGCGGGGATCTTGAGGTTCGTCACGCTGTCGGCGATCACGCAGCCCTGGGGGCCTCGCTTGACCGCCATCTCGGTCACTCCGGCTCGTCTCAGGCGGCTGACCGTGTCGGCCGGGGCCCGGTCGCCGAAGACGGCCTGGTCGTCGGTGAAGGTGGGGAGGGCTATGTCCGTCCTGGTCAGGACGGCGGACATGGCTTCGGCGGCGGCCTCGGGGGAGGGCCAGCCGGCGGGGCGGTAGTTGGTGTCGAAGGCCACTCGGCCGCCGCGGCGGCGGGTCTCGTCCAGGACGGCGAGGAGCCTTCCGCGGGCGTCGGAGCCGAGGATCGACAGCGTGATGCCGGAGAGGTAGACGAGGTCGTGGTCGGCGATCGCGTCGTCGATCTCCGGGGGGTGGGCGGAGCCGAAGAGGCCGCGGGCCGCCGACTGCGATCGGTAGTAGTGGAAGGTCCGCTCGCCGTTCTCGTCGGTGCGGATGAGGTAGAGGCCAGCCTGTCCGCCCGGGATGGCGCGGGTGTGGTCGGCGTTCACTCCGTGGGCGGCCCAGGATTCGCGCATCCGGGTGCTGTAGGGGTCGTCGCCGATGAGGGTGACGAACTGGACGTCGGCCGTGCCGGGGGCGGCGGTGCGGGCCAGGTAGGCGGCGACGTTGAAGGCGTCGCCCGCGTAGGCGACGGCCAGGCGGTCGGGGGCGAGATGGCTCAGTTCGATCATGCATTCGCCGATCAGGGCGATCCGGTTCCGCATGGCGGGCCACGATACATCTAGACAACAAGTGATCTGATGACTAAGACTTCGGGGTGTCGCGCTTCATCGAGAGGGGACGCCCCATGCACGACCCGCTGCGAGGTTACGACGAGGACGGGTACGCGATCTTCCGGAACGTGCTGGATCCGGAACTGGTGGCGGAGGCGGACGAGCATGTCCGCTGGTTGGAGGCTCGGTATCCCGACCGGACCGGCGAGGAGCTCTCCACCGAGCTCGTCGCCAGGGACCCGTTCTGGGTGCGGCTGGTGTCCGACGAGCGGCTCCTCGACGTCGCCGAGCGGTTCGTCGGGCCCGACATCGCCCTGTTCGCGTCCGCCTACATCTCCAAGCCGCCCTTCACCGGCAAGGCCGTGCTGTGGCACCAGGACGGGGCGTTCTGGCCGCTCGAACCGATGCGCGTGGTGACGCTGTGGCTCGCCGTCGACCGGTCGACGCCGGAGAACGGGTGCCTGCGCGTCATTCCCGGGAGCCACAGGGAAGTCCTGCACGAGGTGCGGGAGCGGGAGGACGCGGAGGCCGTCTTCGGGGTGGAGAGCGCCGTGGGCGTGGACGAGTCGCGCGCCGTGGACCTCGTCCTCGAACCCGGCGACGTCGAGGTCCACCACCCGAACATCATGCACGGCAGCAACGCGAACGAGTCGCCGCACCGGCGGTGCGGGCTGACCATCCGGTACATCCCGACCTCGACGCGCATCACCGCGGAGCCGCTGCCGTTCCCGTCCGCGCTGCTGCTGCGCGGCGACCCGGGCGTGAACGAGTACCAGCCGCGGCCCCGGTACCGGGCGGGGGAGCACTTCGCCTTCAGCGGCGCGGAGAACTGGAGCTGATGCGCCGGCACCGGCCGTCCCGCAACTGGGGCGCCCGCGTTCACGAGATCACCTGGGCCGGGATCGAGGCCGTGGTCCTGGAGAACGAGCTGCTCCGGGTGACTGTTCTCGTGGGCAAGGGCGGTGATGTCGCCGAGTTCTGCTTCAAGCCGCGCGACATGGATTTCGTGTGGCTCTCGCCTGGCGGGCTGCGCGATCCGCGGGACGTGGCGGGGGGAGCGGGCGACGATGTCGCTCTGTTCCTCGACGGTTACGAGGGCGGGTGGCAGGAGGTCCTGCCCAACGGGGGCGCGCCCAGCACGTACCGGGGGGCGGCGTTCGCGCAGCACGGGGAGGTGGCCGGGCTGCCGTGGGATTCCGAGATCGTGACCGACGACGCTCGGGAGGTCGCGGTCCGGCTCACCGTCCGGGGGCGGCGGATGCCGCTGCGGGTCGTCAAGACGCTGCGGTTGAAGGCGGGCGAGGCCGAACTCCTCGTGGAGGAGGAGCTGGTCAACGAGTCGGGGGTGGCGCTGGAGGCGATGTGGGGGCACCACATCGTGTTCGGGGCGCCGTTTCTGCGGCCCGGGCACCGGGTCAGGGTGGCCGAGGGCGCTCTCGTGGTTCCGCACGAGACGGCGATCGGTCCCGGCGGGCGGCGAGTGCGGGGCGGTGGTCCGCATGCGTGGCCGTGTGTGCCGGGTGAGGGCGGCGGGATCGTCGACCTCGGTGTGGTGCCCGATGCCGGGGCGCCGAGTGAGATCGTCTATCTCACCGGGTTGGAGGAGGGCCGCTACGAGGTCGTCGACCCGGACGGTTTCGGGATGCGGGTGCGCTGGGACGTGGACGTCCTGCCGCATCTGTGGCTGTGGCAGGAGTTCGGGGCGACCACGGGGCATCCGTGGTGGGGCCGCGCGTACGTGATGGGCCTGGAGCCGTTCGCCGGATACCCGACGGACGGGCTGGCCGCCGCCGTCGCGAACGGCACCGCGTTGACGCTGGAACCGCATGCGCGGCGGAGCCTGTGGCTGCGTGCCGCGGTCATCGAGGAGGGCACGTGAGGGAGTTCGAGGGCAAGGTCGCCGTGGTGACCGGCGGGTCGCTGGGGATCGGGCGGGCCGTGGTGGAGCGGCTCGCCCGCGACGGCGCCGCCGTGGTGTTCTGCGGGATCGGCGAGGACGAGGTCCGCCGGGCGGAGGAGGACCTGCGGGGCGAGGGGCTGGAGGTCGCCGGCGCCGTCGCCGACGTGACCGACGCCGCGCGGATGGACGGCCTGGTCGGGGAGGCCGTGTCCCGGTACGGCGGCCTGGACGTGCTGGTGACGTGCGCGGGCGTGCAGCGGTACGGGACGGTCGAGGAGACGTCCGAGGAGCTGTGGGACGAGGTGCTCGGCGTCAACGTCAAGGGCGTCTTCCTCGCCTGCCGCGCCGCCGTGCCCGAGCTGCGGCGCCGGGGCGGGGGCACCGTCGTCACGGTGTCGTCGGTGCAGGCGTTCGTCTCGCAGGACCGGGTCGCCGCCTACAGCGCGAGCAAGGCCGCGATCAACGCGCTGACGCGGGCGGTGGCGCTGGACCATGCGGCCGACGGCATCCGTGCGAACGTCGTGTGCCCGGGGTCGGTCGACACTCCCATGCTGCGCTGGGCCGCCGACCTGTTCCGCGGCGACAGGGGGCAGGACGCGCAGGTCGCCGAGTGGGGGCGCGCGCATCCGCTCGGGCGGGTCGCGGCGCCCGCGGAGGTCGCCGAGGTGGTGGCGTTCCTCGCCGGGCCGCGCTCGTCGTTCGTGACCGGGGCGGAGCACCGGGTGGACGGCGGGCTGCTGGCCCGCAATCCGGCGGCACTGCCGGAAATCTCCTAAAAGACCTAGACACCAAGTCATTTGATGACTCAAAATGTGGGGCGCACGAGGACCGTGTGATCGTGACCTCGCGGAGGTTTCCATGCAGGCGTCCGTCCCTCCCTCTCCCTTCTCTCCCGATCGCCCCTCCTCCGTTCGCGGGGGGTGGCGGCGGCGCGCCGGAGTCCTCGCGGCCGCCCTGCTGCTCGTCGCCGCGCCCGCCGTGCCCGCGGGCGCCGACACGCACGGCCACGGCCCCGGAAAGGGGCGCGGGAAGGCCCTCGGTCGCGCGGCCGCCGGCCCCACGTGCTCCGGGAGCGCCGCGCCGACCTTCGGGACCGCCTCGCAGAACACCGCCCTCAACGGCAAGTTCACGTCCTACGGCAACAGCAACACGCTCCTGGACGACTGGACCGGCGCGGACACGACGTACTCGCTGAAGCTCGCGGACGGGCGCATCGTCTACGCCTACTCCGACACCTTCCTCGGCAAGGTCAACGCGGACGGGTCGCGGCCGGTCGTCGTCGAGGAGGGCGGGACGACGCCGTTCATCAACAACTCGTTCGTCGTCCAGGGCACGGGAGGCGGGCTGACCACCGTGCACGGCGGGACCGCCGCCGCCCCGAAGGCGGTCATGCCGCCCGCGCAGCCGGCCCACTGGTACTGGGCGGGCGACCTCACCCAGAGCGGGTCGGAGGTCCAGCAGCTCTACCGCGAGTACTACGACCCGGACCCGAGCAACGGCACCGGGTGGGACATGAAGTTCAAGGACAACGTCCTCGCCCGGTTCTCCACCGGGAACCTCGCCGCGCCGACCGTGCAGGCGATGCCCTCGGCGTCGGGCGTGCAGTGGGGGTCGGCGCTGCTCAGGGACGGCGGCTACACCTACGTGTACGGCACCGAGGACTACACCGACCCCCAGACGCAGGTGAACACCAAGTACCTGCGCGTCGCGCGGGTCAGCGGCACCGACCTGCGCGGCGCCTGGCAGTACCGCACCGCGAGCGGCTGGTCGTCCACGGAGACGGACTCGGTGCGGCTGATGAGCGGGGTGTCGAACGAGTTCAGCGTCACCAAGCGCGGATCGCACTACGTCATGGTCAACCAGGACGCGAACATCGCCTTCGGCGGTGAGATCGACGTCTGGCTGTCGTGCTCGGCGGCCGGGCCGTTCAGCGGCGAGCAGACCGTGTACCGGACGCCCGAGACCGGGCCCCTCGGCTCCTACGGCGACCCTGACATCTTCACCTACAACGCCCACCAGCACGCGGCGCTCTCGTCCAGCGGCACGCTGGTCATCTCCTACAACGTCAACAGCCTGGACGCCACCGCCGGCCCGGCCAACGACAACTACCGGGACGTCAGCATCTACCGGGCGCGCTACATCAACCTGCCGGTCTCCGGCTAGCCCGAAGCCGCGGTGCCGTCGTCCCGTCCACGGCGGTGCCGCTTCCCGCGCCCCCGGGTGACCTCCCGCCCGGGGGCGCGTCCCGTTCCCCCCGCTCGGAGGTTCCGACCATGCCCCTTGACGCCGAACTCGCCGCCGCGCTGGACGGCATGCCCTACGTCGGGCTCGCGGATCCCGCGCGGGCCCGCGCCGCGATGAACGATCTGGTCCGCGCCCTCGCCCGGCCCGTGGGCGACGGGAGGGCGGCCGTCGAGGACCGGCTCGTCGCCGGCGGGGTCCCGGTGCGGATCTACCGGCCGCGCGAGACGCCGGCGCCCGTGCTCGTGTACTTCCACGGCGGCGGGTTCGTGACCGGCGGGCTGGAGAACGAGCACGAGCGGTGCCTGGAGTTCGCCGGGGAGGACGGGATCGCGGTCGTCTCCGTCGACTACCGGCTCGCGCCCGAGCATCCCTTCCCGGCCGGGTTCGAGGACTGCTACGCCGCGACCGCGTGGGCCCACGAGCACGCGGCGGAGTTCGGCGGCGACCCGGAGCGGGTCGCGGTCGGCGGCGGGAGCGCGGGCGGGGCGCTGGCCGCCGCCGTGGCGCTGCGGGCGCGGGACGAGGGCGGGCCGCCGCTGGTGTTCCAGATGCTGCTCTACCCCGTCCTGGACGACCGGATGGCCACGCCGTCGATGCGGACGTTCACCGAGCCGCCGCTGTTCAACAGCGGCGACGTGCGGCACATGTGGCGCCACTACCTCGGCGGGCGGGCGGACGTCCCCGCCTACGCCGCCCCGGCGCGGGCCGAGGACCTGAGCGGCCTCCCGCGCGCGTACGTGCTCGTCCCCGAGCACGACCCGCTGCGGGACGAGGGACTCGCCTACGCGCACCGGCTGATCGTCTCCGGGGTTTCCACGGAGCTGCACCATGTGCCGGGCGCCTGCCACGGTTTCGACGGCATCATGTCGGCGCGGCTCGGGCGGCTCGCGTTCGAGGAGGAGCGCGCCGTCCTGCGGCGATGTCTCTCCGGGAGGGTGGACACGCCAATCGCTAAGTGATTAGATGACTTTACGTCTTGGGAACGAGGTGGCGATGTCACAGGATGTGGCCCGGCCGAGCCTGGCGGACGCCCTCACGGAGCGCATGCTGGACCTGATCAGGGACGGCGGCCTGCGCGCCGGCGACCGGCTGCCGTCCGCGCGGGAGCTGTCCCAGCGCTTCGCGGTGACGACCCCGACGCTGCGGGAGGCCCTGCGCCGCCTGGAGGCGACGGGGGCGATCCAGCTCCGGCACGGCTCGGGCATCTACGTGGGCGCCGACCTCGAACGCGTGGTCATCCCCAACCCCAACGTCCGCGAGCTGGAGGCCGACCGGCTGCTCCAGCTGCTGGACGCGCGGCTGCTCATCGAGCCGCCGCTGGCCGGACGGGCGGCGCGGCGGTCGCGGCCCGCCGACATCGAGCTGCTCCGGGCCCTCCTCGACCAGGCGGGCGCGGACCTCGGCACGGACGAGCCGGAGGCGGAGGCCCGCCTGCACAAGGCGAACATGGCCTTCCACCGGGAGGTCGCCGGCGTCGCGGGCAACTCCGTGCTCTGCGAGGTCATCGACTCCCTGCTGTCGGTGCACGCCTCCGAGCAGCGCGCGATACAGCGGATCTTCGACGACCGCGTCCGCGACTTCGACGAGCACGCCGCGATCCTCGCCGCCATCGAGGCGGGCGCGGAGCGGGACGCCGAGTCCCTCATGCGGTCCCACCTCGCCGACGTCAAACACGTGATCGAGCAGCGGCTCGCCTGAGCGGGCCGCCTCCCCGCCGCCGGCGAGAGCGCCGCGCGGCCGGTTCACCCTTCTCCGATTCCATCCTTCGACCACCCCGATCGGGCATCGCCGCCCGATGAAGGAGGCTCACCATGGTGCCGTCCAAGCGACTCCAGGTGACCGCGCTCACCGTGGGCGCGCTGCTGCTCGCCGCCGGCTGCGGGTCCGGCGACTCGGGCGGGAGCAGGTCCGAGCTCAAGCTCTACAACGACAAGGGCGCGTGGAAGCCCTTCTTCGAGCAGATGGGCGCCCTCGGCAAGCAGCAGACCGGCCTCGGCATGACGCCGGTCGGCTACACCGACGAGCCGACCTACACCGCGTTCATCAAGACCTCGTTCCGCACGAACGTCAAGCCCGACCTGTTCACCTGGACGACCGGCGGGCGCCTGGAAGAGATCGTCAAGCAGAACCAGGTCGCCGAGACCACGAAGATCTGGCAGGACGCCATCGGCAGCGGCGACCTCACCGAGGACCTGAAGAAGTACTACACCGTGGACGGCAAGCAGTACTGCGTCCCCCTGAACACCGCCTACTGGGGGATGTTCTACAACAAGAAGGTCTTCGACAAGTACGACCTGAAGCCGCCCACGACGTGGGCGGAGCTGGAGAAGACGGCGCAGACGCTGAAGTCGAAGGGCCAGGTGCCCTTCAACCAGACCACCCCGACGTCGCTGTTCTCCTTCGCCTGGTTCGAGCAGATCCTCGCCGGCACCGACCCCGACCTGTACGAGCGGCTGTCGAAGGGCCAGGCGTCCTACACCGACCCCGGCGTCGTGAAGGCGATGGAGCGCTGGAAGTCGATGATCGACGCCGGGTGGTTCAGCAAGCCGGGCGACAAGGCCGACCCCGCCGACCACTTCAAGTCCGGCGACGCGGCCATGGTCGTCAACGGCACCTGGTTCAACACGAGCATGACCCAGCGCGGCCTCAAGCAGGGCGAGGACTACGGGTTCTTCTTCATCCCGAACGTGGACCCGGCGCTGCCCAAGCGGTCGCTGGTGTTCGAGAGCGGCCCGCTGTGCTCGCTGCGCAAGGCACCCGACGCGGCCGCCAGCACCAAGTACCTCAAGTGGTGGGTCACGCCCGCCGCGCAGGAGAAGTGGGCGAACGCGCGCGGCGACGTCTCCGGCAACCCGAAGGTGAAGGTCGCCGACCCCGAGCTGGACAAGGTCACCAAGGAGGCCGCGTCGGGCGGCAACCGCCTGGTCCTGCGCTACTTCGAGGCGGCCCCGGCGCCGGTGCTCACCGAGGCGCTCAGCGGCTTCGACAAGTTCCTCAACAAGCCGGAGACCTACATGGACGTGCTCAAGGCAGCGGCGACCTGCTCGACGCGGTGCTG
>NZ_JBEZJP010000106.1:0-21514 GCF_040653175.1 Actinomadura sp. NPDC048032 | reverse complement strand
ACCCAGACCACCGCGTCCCGCATCGCCGCCGGGTCCATGCTGCGCGTCCGGCGGCTCGGCTGACGAACAGAGCAATGAGATGCAAGGAGAGGTCCTGCGTTCGAGGAGCAGGAGCAGCCCCCCGGCCGCCGCGCCGGTGAGCATGGCCACCAGGTGGCCGACGGCGGCGACCTCCAGCGTGAGCAGACCGTCCAGCAGGACGGGCACGAGCGCGCACCACCAGGCCAGCGCGACCAGCCGGCGGACCCGCCCGTCCCCGTACAGGAAGGCCGCGACGAGCGCCGCGCACAGCACGTAGGACGGGCCGACGTCGGGGATCGTGCGGATGGAGTCCGAGAGCAGGCCCGCCTCCAGCCGCACCAGCGCGATCCCCTGGCTGACGAGCGTGCCGAGCACGTGCGAGGCCGCGATGAGGGCGACGGCCCGCAGGTTCCCGAACCGCCGGGTGGTGGGGAACAGCCCGATCGCCGCCGCGACGAGCAGCACGCCCTGCGACCCCTCGGCGACGAACGCCGAGGCGACCATCGTCCCGACGGGGTTGACCGCGAGGTTGGCCAGGTTGGTGCTGGCCCAGGCGATCACCGCCTGCCGCGCGCCCGGCGGCAGGACCAGCACCTGCACCATCCACACGGCCGCGAACAGGCCGAGGAAGGCCAGCGGCATCGGATAGGACCTGAGGATCCGGCGAAGCCTCGCGAAACCCATCACACCGGCAGCCTAGACCGGGACCTACGCGGCGACCGCGCCTTCGACCGGAGAGGTCCCCCGCCGCACCAGGAGCGCGGCGAGCACCGCGACGACCGCGACGGCGCCCGCCACGGTCAGGGACGTCTGGAAGCCGTCCATGAACGCGAGGTGGCTCCCCGTCGTGATGGCGTCGGCCGCCTCCTTCGACGTGCCGGGCGGGATGGGCGCCACCCCCTGCGAGACGAGCCCGCCCTGCCCTTCGAGCCGGTGTGCCGCCGCCCCGGGAAGGCCCGCGCCGGTGAGCCTCCCGAACAGCACGTCCCCGACCCTGGTCGACAGCAGCACGCCCAGCACCGACGTGCCGAGGACGCCGCCGACCTGCGAGGCGGTCTGCTGGAGGCCGCCCGCGACGCCCGCGAGGTGGGCCGGCGCGTTGCCGACGATGGCCTCGGTGCCGGCCACGATGACCATCCCGAACGCCAGGCCGACCAGCACGAACCACGGCCACAGCTGCACGTACGGGGCGTCCACCCCGATGCGCGACAGGCCGAACATCGCCGCCGCGGTGAACGCCATCCCGAGGACGAGCGGCACCCGCGGCCCGAACCGGCTGGTCAGCGCGCCCGCCACCGGGGAGGCGACGATGAACACGCCGGTCATCGGGAGCATCCGCACGCCCGCGTCCACCGGGCTCATGCCGTGCACCTGCTGCAGGTACAGGGTGATGAAGAAGATCGTCCCGAACATCCCGAAGAAGCCGAGCACGATGAGGCCGGTCGCCGCCGACAGCGACACCGACCGGAACAGCCCGAGCGGCAGCAGCGGGCGCTCCACCCGCAGCTCGTTCCAGACGAACGCGGCGAACAGCACGACGGACGCGGCGAACGACACGAGCGGGACGGTGGCGCCGAACCCGTGCTCACCGGCCTTGATGAGCCCCCAGACCAGGGCGAACAGCGCGCCGCTGAGCAGCGCGACGCCCGCCAGGTCGAACGAGCCGGCGGCCTCCTCGTCCCGCGACTCGCGGATCACCCACAGGCCGACGAGCAGCGCGACCAGCCCGAGCGGGGCGTTCAGGAAGAACACCGACTCCCAGTTGACGTTCTCCACCAGCAGCCCGGCGACGATCGGGCCGCCCGCGATGGAGATCCCGACCGTGGACCCCCAGATGCCGATCGCGGCGTTGAGCCGCTCGGCCGGGAACGTGTTGCGCAGCAGGGCCAGGCTCGCGGGCTGCAGGAGCGCCCCCGCGAACCCCTGCACGACCCGCCAGAAGATCACCATGCCGAGCCCGCCCGAGAGCCCGATCAGCACCGACGACACGGCGAACCCGACGACGCCCGCGAGGAAGGTGCGCTTGCGGCCGAAGCGGTCGGCGATCTTCCCGGCCGGGATCAGCGTGACGGCGAGCGCCAGCAGGTAGGCGTTGGTGACCCACTGCAGGCCGGACAGGCTCGCGCCGAGGTCCTTGGCGATCGCGGGGTTGGCGATGGACACGACGGTCGCGTCCAGCCCGACCATCATCACGCCCAGCGCGACCGCGACGAGCGTGAGCCAGGGATGCCCGTGTCCCGCCCTGGCGGGACGGCCGCGCGCCTGGTCGCGCGGCGGTATGGGGACGGCGCCCGGTTCGAGGGTCTCGGCGCCATGGGACTGAGTCATATCGACCTCCGGCTTGGCATGGGCACAAACTGTCATGGCATGACAGTTGTCGTCAACTGCCCTTGGCCTGCGTGCGACATGTTTCACGTCACGACATCCAGCGCTCGACGGACGATCGCCGGGCGATTACAATGCGCGCATGACCGCGACCGCCCCCGAGACCGGCACGTCCGGCCCCGGTTCCCAGCCCCCGGGCAGGCGCGAACGCAAGAAGCAGCGCACCCGAGAGGCGCTCGTCGACGCCGCGTTCACCCTCTTCGCCGAGAAGGGGTTCGACGCCACCACCGTCGAGGAGATCGCCGACGCCGTGGACGTCTCGTCCCGCACGTTCTTCCGCTACTTCGCCTCGAAAGAGGACGTCGCCCTCACCTTCCAGGAAGAGCAGACCCGCGCCGTGCTGGGCAAGCTCGCCGAACGCCCCCCGGACGAGCCGATCATGACCGCGCTGCGGCACACCGTGGTGGAGATCGCGCGCGCCTGCGAGGCCGGCGAGCTCGGATTCGACCCCGGCCGCTTCGAGTGCATGCTCTCGATGATGAGCGACAGCCCGACGCTGATGGCGGGCAGCCTGGAGCACGCGCAGAAGAAGCAGGCGCTGCTCACCGAGGTCATCGCCGAGCGGATGGGCCTGGACCCCGCCACGGAGCTGCGCCCGCACGTCGTCGCCGCCGCCACCACCTGCGCGTTCCAGGCCGCCGCCGACGCCACCCGCCGCCTCGGCGGGGCGTTCTCCACGCTGTCGGAGACCGTCGACCAGGCCTTCGCCATCCTGGAGAACGGTTTCGACGAGCCCTCCCCCGCGGGCTGACCCGGGCCCCGGCGGGCGCCCGACCTGCGACGACACGCTCACGCGGTGTGTGCGCGGCGGCGCGGCGGGTACCTGACGTGCGGGACCGGGGGCGCCCCGTCCCCGCACGGACGAGGAGGGCGACATGGCTCCGAAGCACCCGCCCCGCGCCGGGCGCGCCGGCCGCGACCTGGAGATCAACCCGATCTTCACGCGGGAGCCCCTGACGGTCCCGCGGAACCGGCTGCCCGCCGGGGAGATGGAGCCGTCCACCGCCTACCAGGTGGTCCACGACGAGCTGATGCTGGACGGCAACGCGCGGCTGAACCTGGCGACGTTCGTGTCCACCTGGGCCGAGCCGGAGGCGCGGCTGCTGATGGCCGAGTGCGCCGAGAAGAACATGATCGACAAGGACGAGTACCCGCGCACCGCCGACCTGGAGATGCGCTGCGTGCGCATGCTCGCCCGGTTGTGGAACGCGGAGGACCCGCACCACGCCGTGGGCTGCTCCACCACCGGATCGAGCGAGGCCGCGATGCTCGGCGGCCTCGCGCTCAAGCGCCGCTGGCGGGAGCGGCGGCGGGCCGCGGGCGCGCCGGCCGACCGCCCCAACCTCGTCATGGGCGTCAACGTGCAGATCTGCTGGGAGAAGTTCGCGAACTACTTCGAGGTCGAGCCCCGCTACGTGCCGATGGAGGGCGACCGCTACCACCTCGGCGCGCGGGAGGCCGTGGAGCTCTGCGACGAGAACACCATCGGCGTCGTCGCCGTCCTCGGCTCCACGTTCGACGGGAGCTACGAGCCCGTGGCCGACATCGCGGCAGCGCTCGACGACCTGCAGGCCCGCACCGGGCTCGACGTCCCGGTCCATGTGGACGGCGCGTCCGGCGCGATGATCGCCCCGTTCCTCGACCCCGACCTGCCGTGGGACTTCCGGCTGCCGCGGGTCGCCTCCATCAACACCTCCGGCCACAAGTACGGGCTCGTCATGCCGGGCGTGGGCTGGGCGCTGTGGCGGGACGAGGACGCCCTCCCGGACGACCTCGTCTTCCACGTCAACTACCTCGGCGGCGACATGCCGACGTTCGCGCTGAACTTCTCCCGCCCCGGGGCGCAGGTCGTCGCCCAGTACTACAACTTCCTGCGGCTCGGCTTCGACGGGTACCGCCGCGTCCAGCAGGGGTGCCGGGACGTCGCCACCCGGCTCGCCGCCGAGATCGCCGGGCTCGGCCCGTACGAGACGCTCACCGACGGCGGCGAACTCCCGGTGTTCGCGTTCCGCGTCCGGGGAGACGCCCCCGGCTTCACCGTCTACGACGCGTCCGCCGCGCTGCGCGAGAACGGGTGGCTCGTGCCCGCCTACAGCTTCCCCGAGAACCGCACCGACCTCGACGTCCTGCGCGTCGTGGTGCGCAACGGGTTCGGGCACGACCTCGCCGACCTGTTCATGGACGACCTCCGGCGCGCCACGTCCCGGCTGCTCCTGCACGAGCACGCCCACCGCGACCCCCGGGAGGTCGCCGGTTTCGCCCACGGCGCAGGGCCGAAGCAGGTGCGGGCCAGGAAGGTCTGACCGCGGGGCGGCCCGCGGTCAGGCGGCGGACCGCCGCCCGGCCCGGCCGGCCCCCCGCGGCATCAGCGCGGCATCAGCGCGGCGCCCGGGGCAGCCCGAGGCCGATCATGGCGATCAGCTCGCGCTGGATCTCGTTGACCCCGCCGCCGAAGGTCAGCACGAGCGCGCCCTTGGCGAGCCGGTCCTGGGCCTCCATGAAGTCCGCCGTCTCCGGGTCGCCCGGGTCGCCGTACCGGGCCAGGACGTCCCCGACGATCCGGCCGACCTCCTGCATCCGCTCCGAGGCGTAGATCTTGGTGGCGGACGCGTCGGCCGCGCCGAGCCAGCCGAGGTCCTGGTTGGCCGCCACCTGCCAGTTGAGGAGCTCGTTGGCGCGCAGGTAGGCGTAGACCTGCGCGACCGCGCGCCGCACCGCGGGCTCCTCGATGAGCGGGCGGCCGCCCGGCCCCCGGGTCGTGCGGGCCCACCGCGCGAACCGGACGTGGGTGTGCCCGATGTTCCCGGCCGGCCCGAGCGTGACCCGCTCGTGGTTGAGCTGGTTGACGATGAGGTCCCAGCCCTTGTTCTCCTCGCCGATCAGCATGTCGGCCGGGACGCGGACGTCCTGGAAGTACGTCGAGTTCGTGTGGTGCGCGCCGTCCATCGTGATGATCGGCGTCCAGGAGAAGCCCGGGTCCGCGCAGTCCACGATGAGCATCGAGATGCCCTTGTGCTTCTTGGCCTCCGGGTCGGTGCGGGCCGCGAGCCACACGTAGTCGGCGTGGTGGGCGCCGGAGGTGAAGATCTTCTGGCCGTTGACGACGTAGTGGTCGCCGTCCCGGACGGCGGTGGTGCGCAGCGCCGCGAGGTCGGTGCCGGCGCCGGGCTCGCTGTAGCCGATCGCGAAGTGGCACTCGCCGGCGAGGATGCGCGGGATGAACCGCTCCTTGTGCGCCTCCGACCCGTACTGCAGGATCGTCGGCGCCACGGAGTTCAGCGTGATCAGCGGGTAGGTGACCTCGGCGCGGGCGATCTCGGTGGCGAAGATCGTCTGCTCGACCGGGCCGTAGCCGCGGCCCCCGTACTCCTTCGGGAGCGCGACGCCGAGCATCCCGTCGCGGCCGAGCCTCCGGCAGTGCTCCAGGTAGGGCGGGCCGAACGGGTCGGCGCGGATGGCCGCGCGCTGCTCCGCCGTCAGGCAGTTCTCGAAGTACTCGCGCAGCTCGGCGCGCAGCCGCTTCTGCTCGTCGGTCAGGTCGATGAACATTCAGGCCTCCTGGGCGATGAGGGCGCCGAGCGCGTCGAGACGGTCCTCGCCGCCGCCGAGCAGATGCCCGCAGTGCTTGCCCCAGGCGAAGTACCGGTGCAGCGGGTAGGTGATGTCCAGGCCGATGCCGCCGTGCAGGTGCTGGCAGGTGTAGAGCGCCTTCACCACGGGGTCGCACGCGTTGTAGGCGGCGATGGTGAGGACCTCCTCGGCGTCGTCCGCGCCCTGCGCCAGGCGCCACACGCCCGCCCACACGGCCACGTCCAGCGCGCGCTTGGCGATGTAGACGTCCCCGATCTGCATCGTGACCGCCTGGAACTGCGCGAGCGCCCGGCCGAACTGCTCGCGCGTCTTCGTGTACTCCTTCGTCAGCTCCAGCGCGCCCTCGATGACGCCCGACGCGACGGCGACCGCGCCCGCGACGGCCGAGCGGCGCAGGGTGTCCCAGGCGGCGCCGTCCGACGTCCCGCCGAGCAGGGCGTCCGCGCCGACCCGGACACCGTCCAGGGCGACCCGCGACAGCGGCTCCGACGTCGCCGACGGCTGCCCGGTGATCGTCACGGCGGAGGGCTCCACGAGGAACACCCCGACGCCGCTCCCCTCGACGCGGGCCGGGATGAGGATCAGGGACGCCTCCCGCGCGTACGGGACGAACGTCTTCACGCCGTCCAGCACGTACCCGCCGCCGTCCGGGCGGGCCGTCGCGGCGACCTCCCCGGCCGGGCCGACCTCGCGGTACGCGCCCGTCAGGATCGTCGCGCCCTCGGTGAGCGGGGCCAGCAGGGCGCGCTGCTCCGGCGTCCCGTGCGCCCCGATCGGGACGGCCGCCAGCGCGAGCGAGGCGTACGCCGGGACGGGCGCGGTGCGGACCCCGACCTCCCGCAGGACCACCGCCAGCTCGACCGGCCCGAGCCCGGCGCCGCCCGCGTCCTCGGGCAGGACGACGCCGAGCAGCCCCGCCTGCGCGAGCGCCTTCCACGTCACGTCGTCATAGGGCGCCTCGCTCTTCTCGAACGCCTCCAGCCGCTCCTGCGCGGCCTCCCGCGCGAGCACGTCCGCCGCGAGCCCCTTGATCTCTTGCTGGGTCTCGTCGAGGTTGAAGTCCACTCATCCGCTCCCTTCCAGGAGGTGCAGCCGGCCGCGGCGCTCGAACTCGTCCCGCAGCGCGGCCGCGTCCGCCGCGGTCATCGGGCGGTAGTCGAGGTCGCGGCCGGGCCGCCACCACACCGGGTCGTCGGTGCGCCAGCCCTCCCGGGCCAGCCGGCGCTTGAGGATCTTGTTGGAGGCGGTCGCGGGCAGCTCCCGCGCCACCCGCACGTACCGCGGGATCCACTTCGGCCCGAGGTCGGCGCGCCCGCGCAGGTAGCCGGCGAACGCGCCCGGGTCGAAGGCGTCGGCGGCGACGGCCAGCATCACCTGGTCGCCGGACGCCGGGTCCGGCACCCCGTACACGGCGAGCTGCCGGACGCCGGGAAGCTCCGCCAGGACCCGTTCCACCTGGACGGCGCCGAAGTTCTCGCCGTCCACGCGGACCCGGTCGCCGCTGCGCCCGGCGAAGAAGACGTAGCCGTCCGCGTCGGCGTAGGCGAGGTCGCCGCTCCAGAACATGCCGTCGCGGAGCCGGTCGGGGGCGTCCTCCTTGTAGTACCCGTCGAACAGGCCGAGGTCGCCGGTGTTGACCAGCTCCCCCACGGCCTCGTCGCCGTTCACCAGGCGTCCGGCCTCGTCGAACACGCCGGGCGGGCACGGCCGGCCCGCGGGATCGAGGATCGCGATGCCGTCGGTGAGCCTCCCGAGCGCGCCCTGCGGCCCGAACGGGTCGGGCGCCAGCGAGATCGCCGTCTCCGTCGATCCGTAGCCGTCGATGACGAAGCACCCGAAACGCTCACCGAACGCCTTCTGCTCCACCGGCGCCGCCTCGTTCCCGAACGCGAACCGCACCGGATTGTCGGCGTCGTCCTCCCCCGCCGGTGTGGCCAGCACGTACGAGAGGGCCTTGCCGACGTAGTGCAGGTAGGTGCAGCCGTGGGCGCGCACGTCCGGCAGGACGGCCGACGCCGAGAACCGGGTGCGCAGCACCAGCTCGGCCCCGGCGGCCAGCGCCGGCGCGTACGCCGCCATGACCGCGCCCGAGTGGAACAGCGGCATCGGGCAGTAGACGACGGCCTCCGGCGACAGCATGCGCCCGGCGAGCATCTCGCCCGGCACGACCACCTTCCGGTGGGTGACGCGGACGGCCCGCGGACGCCCCGACGTCCCGGAAGTGAAGATCAGCATCAGCAGCGTCCCGGCCCCGATCGCCGAGACGCCGGGCACCGGCGAGCCCGCGAAGGGCGCGACCAGCTCACCGAAGGCGTCCACGTCGACCACGGGCAGCCCGAGCGCGGCGGCCTTCTCCGCATACCGCGGCTGGGCCAGCACAAGATCGCAGTCGGCGCGCTCCGCGTCACCCGCAAGCTCGACGGCGCTCCGCGTCGGGTTCAGCGCCACGACCACGGCCCCCGACAGCGCCGCGCCCCCGAGGAGGAACACCACCTCGGGAAGGTTGTCGAGCAGGACGCCGACGTGGACCGGCCGGTCGGGCCGCGCCTCACCGCGCATCCACGCGGCGCGCGCCGCGCACTCGGCCACGACCTCCCGCCACGTCCAGGCCCGGCCGTCGTCGGCGGACCGCAGCCCGGGGCGGTCGTCGTCCACCCGCGCCTCCAGCAGCGCCGCGACGCTCACCGGCCCACCTCCCCGCTCCGTCCCACGGCGAAAAAGTAGAACAGATTCTACTAAGTGTCCAGAGGGCCGAGCTCCCCCCTTCGCAACCCGGTTCGCCTGGGTGTCATGGGAAACCGGGCGGGTAAGGGCGGCCGGAGACGAGATCGCGGTGAGCTGATCAGATAACAGGTTCTCGCAAGAGCGGTACCCTGGGAGGGACGCGTCGGGCGACCGGGCCCGCACAGAAGGGAAGGCGACCGTGACCGCAGAGCCGACAGTGACCGGGGAGGAGACCCGGGGTCAGCCGGGCGGCCAGGGCGTGCGCTCCCGCAGCCAGCACCAGCGGCGCAAGCGTATCGTCCAGGCGGCCGCGGCGCTCGCATCGCGCGGCGGGATCGAGGCGATGCAGATGCGCACCGTGTCCGAGCGCGCGGGCGTCGCCCTCGGCACCCTCTACCGCTACTTCCCGTCCAAGATGGACCTGGTCGTCGCCGTCGTCAGCGAGGAGCTCGACCTCCTCGAAGGCAGCATCGAGCGCCGCCCGCCCCGCGCCGGAGGCGCCCCGGACCGCGCCGTCGAGGTGCTGATGCGCGCCACCCGCGGCCTGATGCGCGAGCCGGAGCTGGCGGAGGCGCTGATCCGCTCCCTCCTCCTCTCCGACGTCAAGACCGACTTCGGCGACCGCATGAGCGAGCTGCTCCTGCGCGCCGCGTCCGGCCCGCCGGAGAACATCCCCGCCGAGGACCCCCGCCGCCTCGTCGCCCGCGCCCTGTCCGGCATCTGGACCATGGAGATGATCGAGATGCTGCGCGGCAACGCCACCGCCGAGGAGATCCAGGCCCGCCTGGAGATCACCGCCTCGCGCCTCCTCATCGACTGAGCGACACGGGAGCGAACGGAGAGTCACCGTTTTCCCATGTGCCGCCCATGCGTTCCCCATTAGCCTTGGGTCCGACAGGAGCCAGGACGAAAAAGGGGTGCCAGTGACCGGACAGGAACCGATCCTCAGCGACGGGGTCATCATCGAGTTCATCGATGGCAAGGACGTCCCCGTCCAGCACAAGGACTTCGGTGAGCGGGCCGTCGTCATGCGCGACGCCAAGAACCCCGAGGGCCCGATCCTCTACTTCACCGAGGCCGAGTGGGACGCCTTCATCGCCGGCGTCAAGGACGGCGAGTTCGACGACCTCCTGGAAGACCCCACCGAGGCCCCGTGACCGGCCCAACGCCCCCGGCATCCACCGGGGGCGTCCTCACCCTCGACCGAGCGGCTCAGCCGAACAACTGGTCAGCGCGCTCCGCCGTGACGGCACGAACCAGCCACTGATCCAACTGCTCCGGGTCAGTGCAGGCCAGGACCCGCTCCCGCACGTCGTCCGACACCGAAAGCCCCCGCGCCTCGAGGACCTTCAGAACCGACTTCGCCTCGCCTTCGGCCTGGCCTTCGGCGTGCGAGCGCCGGAACGGCTCGCTCTTGAACTTGTATCCGGCGGCTCCGGCTTTCACGTACCCCTCCAAGATCTTTCGGGCGCCTTTCGAGAGCACGCCCATTACCAGGTCAGTGTACAGACGACCGTTTTCCTCGTCCTCGTTCGAGATGGTGGCGAGGGCGGCGTGCGTGATCTCCAGGGACTCCTTGTCGGTCGGGATGATGTTGGCCAGGGCGGCCAAAACGGTCATCTCTGGCCTCTGTGCGGCCTGTTCGGGGGTGGTGACGAGGGGCGCCATGCCAGGACCGACCACGTACGGGACGAGGTTGAAGCCCGGGTGACCGATCTGGATCGCCTCGCGCGCCCATTCCGCCACCGATCGGCTGGGGCAGATGACCAGGAGATAGCACGGGCACAGGAGTTTGGCGTGCAGCGAGGTCAGATAGACCGGCCAGCTGCCGTGCTTGTCGGGGTCCTTGGCGAGCTGGGTTTCGGCTATGACGCCGATGGTGGGCTCGGTGGACCCGGCTTCGCATATTTCGACGACGTTGTCGGCGACGTAGGCGGCGGGGGCCGGCTGTGTACAGCTCTCGCTCGTCGACCTGATGGTGGCCGCGTCGGACACGTCGATTCCGAAGGCGGTTTTGAGTAATTGGGCCACGACTTCCGGGTTGTCCCGGATGATCTTTATCGGCCCTTCGTGTTTGGCGGTGCCCATGCACGGCAAGTTACTTGACCGCCACTGTTAGATACCGTGACTATCCAATGACTTCTCGTGTGGCGTGCATCACAGTCCGTTATTTACGGGTGTGAGTGTTCCATTGGGTTATTAGGGCTTGTTCGGCTTTGGAGGTTAGGGGGCCCCAGAGGCGTAGGCGGGCTATGCCGCCGTCGGGGTAGATGTCCAGGCGGACCTTCGCTACCTCCGGGGTTTTCAGGCAGTAGCGGTGGCGGGTGTCGGGTTGCAGGCGGGTGCGCTGGAGGATGACGGCGTGGTCGCCTTTTGTGGTGGTGGCCGTCAGCTGGGCTTCGGCGGGGGCGTTGAATTTGAGGTTCGTGGTGTCGATTTCGGCCAGTTCGATGGTGCCGGGGGCGGCCAGGGCTATCTCGGCCCAGTCGTTGCCTCCGTCGCGGCGGCGGGCGGTTTCCCAGCCTTCGGCCTGGGTGCGGGCCAAGCCGGGGAACAGCATGTTGTCGGGGGACGAGTAGAAGCGGTCGGAGCAGTCGAGGACGTGGGCGCCGTTCTCCAGGGCGGCCAGGTCCACCGTCATGCCCGTCAGGTACGCGGGGTTCGGGACGACCCTGCCGTGGACGCGGAGGCGCGCGATTCCGCCGTCCGGGAACATGTTGAGGCGGACGTGTGTGAAGACGCGTTCCGGCTCGGCCGTCGGGAGGGTGTGGGTGGTGTCGCCCTGGAGGGGGGTCTTCGGGACGATCTCCAGCCAGTCGGCGGCTTCGAGTTCGGCGGGCGTGGGGTAGCCGTCGGCGAAGCAGGCCTCCACTGAGGCGTGTGGGGGGTAGTTGCCCTTGAACCAGGCCGTGTCGATGACGATGCCGTGGATCCGGCCCGGGAGGCCCAGGCGGATCAGGGCCCAGTCGTGGCCGGGGGTGCGGCGGCGGGCGGTCTCCCAGCCGTCGTAGAGCTGGCCCTTCGGGCCGAAGGTCTCCGGACGGAAGGCCGGTCTCCACGGGTTGAGCAGATTCTCCTTCTCGGCGAAGGACTCGTCGCTGGCGGCGACGACCGACCCGCCGAGGGTGCGGACGGCCAGGTCCGGCAGGGCGGTGACGTCGGTCATCGTCCCTCCTCGCGGGTGAGCAGGCGGCCGGCGGGGACGTCGCCGACGGGTGCGCCGCGCAGCCAGGTGGCCTGGACGACTCCCGTCAGAGTTCTGCCCTCGTAGGGGGTGACCGGGTGGCGGTGGTGGAGGGAAGCGGGGTCGACGGTGAAGGTCTCGTCCGGGGCGAAGGCCACGAGGTCGGCGTCGTTTCCGACGGCGATGGCGCCCTTGCGGGGGACGGCGGCGAGCGCGGCGGGGGCCTCGGCCATCCAGCGGGCGACCGCCGCCAGGTCGTGGCCGCGGGCGCGGGCCGCCGTCCAGACGGCGGGGAGCCCGAGTTGCAGGGACGAGACGCCGCCCCACGCGGTGGCGAAGTCGCCGCGTTTCAGGTCGGGCGTGCAGGGCGAATGGTCGGTGACGACGCAGGAGATCACTCCTGAGGCGAGTCCCTGCCAGAGCCGGTCGCGGTTGGCGGCGTCGCGGATGGGCGGGCAGCACTTGAACGCGGCGGTCCCGGCGTCGCCGTCGCAGAGGGTCAGGTAGTGGGGGCAGGTCTCGGCGGTCACCGGCAGGCCGCCGGCCTGGGCCTTGGCGAGGACGTCCAGGCAGTCGGCCGCCGACAGGTGCAGGATGTGGGCGCGCACCCCGGTCTCCTCCGCCAGCCGGACGACCTGTTCGACGGCCCGGCGTTCGGCGGAGGGCGGGCGGGAGGCGAGGAAGGCGCGGTAGTCGCCGCCGGTCGGCGGGGACAGCGAGGCCGGGTCCTCGGCGTGCACGATGACCAGGCCGCCGAAGGCGGCGATCTCGCGGAACGCCGCTCTCATCTCGGCGGGCGCGAGGGGCGGGAACTCCGGGACGCCCGAGTCGGAGGTGAAGCACTTGAATCCGAAGACGCCGAGGTCGTGGAGCGGGCGGAGCGAGGGCGTGTTGCCGGGGACCGCGCCGCCCCAGAAGCCGACGTCCACGGCGCAGGCGCCTTCGGCGGCGGCGCGTTTGGCCGCGAGCGCGGGCGGGTCGACGGTCGGGGGCAGCGAGTTGAGCGGCATGTCGATGAGCGTGGTGACGCCGCCCGCCGCCGCGGCGCGGGTCGCGGTGGCGAAGCCCTCCCATTCGGTGCGGCCCGGCTCGTTGACGTGGACGTGGGTGTCGACGAGCCCGGGGAGCAGCGCGACGTCGCCCAGGTCCACCGAGGCGGGTGCGGCGTAGGGCGAGATCGCCGTGATGCGCCCGGCGCGGACCGAGACGGCCGCGGGTCGCTCTCCTTCCGGCAGGACGGTCCGGCGGGAACGGATGACGAGGTCGTCCGGGGTCATGGGCCGGTCACGATGTGCTCCGGGCGGACGGGGACGCGCGTCAGCGCCCGGCCCGTCGCGTCCCTGATCGCGGCGACGACGGCGGGCGTGGACGACAGCGTGGGCGGCTCCCCGGCGCCGCGCAGCCCGTAGGGGGCCTCGGGGTCGGGGTGCTCCAGGATGTCCAGCCGCATCGGCGGCATGTCGAGGATGGTGGGGATCAGGTAGTCGGTGAAGGACGGGTTGCGGACCAGGCCGCCGCTCACGACGATCTCCTCCATCAGCGCCAGGCCGAGGCCCTGCGCGGTGCCGCCGTGGATCTGCCCCTCCAGCGCCGTCCGGTTGAGGATCCTGCCGACGTCCTGGACGGCGGCCAGCTCGACGACCTTGACGAGGCCGAGGTCGACGTCCACGTCGACGACGGCGCGGTGCACGCAGAGGGCGAGCTGGGTGTGGCTGCGGCCCTGACCGGTGACCGGGTCCAGGGGCGTGGTGGGGCGGTGGTGGTACTCGCGGGTGCACTCGATGGCGGTCTCGCCGAGGACGTCCTCGATCGTGCCGAGCGCGCCCCCGGCCCGCGAAATGATCTTCCCGCCGGCGACGGTCAGGTCGGTGCGGCCGAAGCGGCGCCCGGCGAGCGCGAGGAGCTCGGCGCGGACCGCCTCGCAGGCCGCCTTGACCGCCCCGCCGGTCATGTACGACTGGCGGGACGCGCTGGAGGACCCGGCGTCGCCGACCCGGTTGTCGGCCGGGGCGATCGTGACCTTCTGGACGCCGAGCTCGGTCCGGGCGATCTGCCCCTTGACCGTGACGAGGCCCTGCCCGACCTCGGCGGCGGCGGTGTGCACGAGGGCGGTGGCCTCCCCGCCGATGACCTCCAGCCGGACGCGGGCCGTGGACAGGTCGTCGAACCCCTCGGAGAAGCAGATGTTCTTGAGCCCGACGCCGTAGCCGACGCCCCGCACGACGCCCTCGCCGTGGGTCGTCTGGGAGACGCCGCCCGGCAGGTCGCGCAGGTCGGAGCGGTCCGGGGCGGGAGGCATCGGCATGGCCTCCAGCCGGGTCAGCATGTCCGCGAGCGGCGCGGGCGACTCGATGACCTGCCCGGTCGCGAGCCGGGAGCCCTGCGCGACGGCGTTGCGGCGGCGGATCTCGACCGGGTCGAGGCCGCAGGCGGCGGCGAGCTTGTCCATCATCGACTCGTAGGCGAAGCACGCCTGGACGGCGCCGAACCCGCGCATCGCGCCGCACGGCGGGTTGTTGGTGTAGACGCCGTACCCGTCGATGCGGATGTTGGGGATCTCGTAGGGGCCGACGCCCAGCGAGGCGGCGTTCCCGACGACGTTCATCGTGGACGAGGTGTACGCGCCGCCGTCCAGGACGATCTCGACGTCGGCGTAGAGGAGCCGTCCGTCCCGCGTGGCGCCGTACTCGTACCGCATCTGCGCGGGATGCCGGTGGACGTGCCCGAAGAACGACTCGTACCGGTTGTAGGACATCTTCACGGGCCGGCCGGTGCGCAGCGCCAGCATCGCCGCGTGGATCTGCATCGACAGGTCCTCGCGGCCGCCGAACGCGCCGCCGACGCCGGCGAGCGTCATGTGGATCTGGTCCTCGCGGAGCGCGAGGCAGGGCGCGATCTGCTTGAGGTCGTTGTGGATCCACTGCGTCGAGACGTGCAGGTCGACGCCGCCGTCCTCGGTCGGGATCGCCAGGCCCGCCTCGGGGCCGAGGAACGCCTGGTCCTGGATGCCGACCTCGTACTCGCCGGACACCACGACCTCCGCCGCGGCCCTGGCGGCGTCCACGTCGCCGACCCGGACCGGCTGGTGCCGGGTGATGCCGCCGCGGTCCTGGACCTTCAGTCCCTCCGGGTCGGCGATCACCGCGCGCGGGTCGGTGACCGGCTCCAGCACCTCGTAGTCGACGGCGATCCGGTCCATCGCGCGCCGCGCCGTCTCGGGGTGGTCCGCGGCGACGAGCGCGACCGGCTCGCCCTGGTGCCGGACCTGGTCGATGGCGAGGACGGGCTGGTCGTCGGTGTGGTCGATGCCGAACACCTTGCGGCCGGGCACGTCCTCGTGGGTGAGGACGGCGCGGACGCCGGGCAGCGCGAGGGCGGGGCCGACGTCGAGCGACCGGATCCGCGCCCGGGGGTGCGGGCTGCGGAGCGTGGCGCCCCACAGCATGCCCTCCAGCCACAGGTCGGAGGCGTAGGCGAACTCACCGGTGACCTTGAGGGTGCCGTCGGGACGCAGCGGGCTCTCGCCGACTCCGCCGGTCCCCGGGGTGGCGGCGTGGGCCGGGGTCGTGGTCGGGGACGTCATTCAGAGCACCTCCTCCGCGAGGCGCATCAGGCGGCGGTGGGCGTCCGCGCCGCGCCGCCCGGCCTCGTCCTGCGGGACGGTGACGAGCGTGTCGCCGTCCACGATCGTGCGCCCGCCGACGAGCAGGCGCTCCAGCGGCGGCGTCGGGCCGAACGCCAGCGCGACGACCGGGTCGTCGACCGCGGCGCGGAAGCCGTCGACGCGCCAGAGCGCGATGTCGGCGAGCCTGCCGGGGGCGAGGGCGCCGATCTCGTCCTCGCGGCCGAGGCAGCGGGCGCCGCCGAGGGTCGCCATCTCCAGGGCCTGCCGGGCGTCCAGCGCGGTCGGCCCGTACCGGGCGCGCTGCATGTAGATCGCCTGCCGCAGCTCCCCGGCCAGCGGGACGAGTTCGGCCGACGCCGCCCCGTCCACGCCGAGCCCGACCGCCGCGCCCGCCTCCAGCAGGTGCGACACGCGGGCGATCCCGGCGCCGAGGCGGGCGTTGGAGCTCGGGCAGTGCGCGGTGCCGGTGCGGGTCTCGGCGAGCCGTTTGACGTCGGTGTCGTGCAGGTGGACGCAGTGCGCGAGCCACACGTCGGGGCCCAGCCAGCCGATCGAGTCCATGTACTCGGCCGGCGTCATGCCGAACTGCTCGCGGGTGTGCTCCTCCTCGTCGAGCGTCTCGGCGAGGTGGGTGTGGAGGCGCACGCCCTTGTCGCGCGCCAGCCGGGCCGACTCGACGAGCAGGTCCCGTGTGACGGAGAACGGCGAGCAGGGCGCGACGGCGACGCGCAGCAGGGAGCCGGGCGAGGGGTCGTGGTACCGGTCGATCGCGGCCTCGGTCTCGGCGAGGATCGTGTCGAGGTCCTCGACGACCTCGTCCGGGGGCAGTCCGCCCTGCGACTCGCCCCGGTCCATCGACCCCCGGCACGGATGGAACCGGACGCCGAGCTCCCGGGCGGCCTCGATCTCGGCCGCGAACAGGTCGCCGCGCCCCTTGGGGAACAGGTAGTGGTGGTCGGTGGACGTCGTGCAGCCCGACTTGGCGAGCCATCCGAGCCCGGCGGTGGCGGCGCCCGCGACGACCTCGGCGTCCATCTTCGACCACGGCTTGTAGAGGGTGGTCAGCCACTCGAACAGGGTGCCGCCGACGGCCATGCCCTGGCTGGCCCACTGGTAGAGGTGGTGGTGGGAGTTGACCAGGCCGGGAGTGGCGAGGCATCCCGTGCCGTCGATCCGTTCGGCCCCGTCCGTGCCCGTCTCCGGGGCCGGACCGGGCCCGACGGACGTGATCCGGTCGCCCTCGACCACGATGTGGCCGCCCGGGTGCTCGTCACCCGACACGGTGGCGACGTGGGCGTTCTCGATCACGAGGCGCCTCATCGGGCGACCGCCTTCCGCTCGGCCGCGAGGCGCACCGCGTCGAGGATCTTCTCGTAGCCGGTGCAGCGGCACAGGTTCCCGGCGAGGGCCTCGCGGATCTCCGCGTCGGACGGCGCCGGGTTCCGCTCGATCAGGTCGTGCGTCTGGACGATCAGGCCGGGCGTGCAGAACCCGCACTGGACGGCGCCCGCCTCGACGAACGCCTCCTGGACGGGGTCGAGCCGCTCCTCGCCGGGCGGCCCCTCGGCCAGTCCCTCCACGGTGACGACCTCGCGGCCCTCGGCCTGCCCCGCCGCGACCAGGCAGGCGCACACCGGCACGCCGTCGAGGTAGACGGTGCAGGAGCCGCACTCGCCCTGCTCGCAGGCGTTCTTGGAGCCGGGCAGGCCCATCCGCTCGCGGAGCATGTAGAGCAGGCTCTCGCCTTCCCACACCTCGTCCACGGCCTCCTCGGTCCCGTTGACGGTCAGGTTCACGCGCATCACGAGGCCGCCTTTCCCACGGTCGCCCTGCGGTGGTCGTCCCAGGCCCAGGTGAGCGTGCGGCGCGCCAGCACCGCCAGGGCGTGCCTGCGGTACCCGCCCGTCCCGCGGACGTCGTCGATCGGCGACGCCGCGTCCCGCACCAGCTCGCCGAAGCGCCGCGCGGCGGCCTCGGCGAGCGGGCGGCGCCCGTCCCAGTCCAGCTCGCCGGAGATGAACGCCTCGGCCTCGGTCGCGCGGCGCGGGGTCGGGGCGGCCGAACCGAGGCCGGTGCCGACGCGGCGCTCGCCCGGGTGCAGCGCGACCGCGAACGAGCAGACCGCGATCACCATCGCGTTCCGGGTGCCGATCTTGGAGAAGTACTGCGGGCCGGACGCGGGCGCCGTCCAGAACGCGCGGATCAGCTCGTCCGGCGCGAGCGCGTTGCGCTTCACCCCGGTGAAGAACTCCGCGACGGGAATCATCCGGACACCGCGCTCGGCCGACTCGGCCTCCACCACCGCGTCCCCGGCCAGCAGCGGCGGATGGCCGTCCCCGGCGGGTGACGCGGCGCCGAGGTTGCCGCCGATCGTGCCCCGGTTGCGGATCTGCGGCGACCCGACCGTGCGGGCCGCCTGGGCGAGGCCGGGCAGCCGCCCGCCCAGCTCGCCGATCAGCCGCGCATAGGGGACGCCGGCGCCGACGCGGAGCCGGCCGTCGACCGTGTCCCATTCGGCGAGGGCGCGGATCCGGGTCAGGTCGAGCAGCGCCTCGGGCCGCCGGACGTCGAAGTTGATCTCGACCATGACGTCGGTGCCGCCCTGGACGGGCAGGGCCCCGGGCCGCGCGGCCCTGGTGGCGAGCGCGTCCTCCCAGGTCAGCGGTCGTAGAAAGTCCATGTCTCAGTATTCCTCCATGGCGGCCTCAGTCGAAGGCCGCCGGGGCGGCGGGCGCGTCGTCGGTGAGCACCGTCCCCTCGATGAGCCCGTACGGGCGGTCCGCCGCGAAATAGACCTCGTTGTCGTTGTCCATGCCGAACGGTTCGAGATCGACCAGGAAGTGGTGCCGGTTGGGCAGCGACAGCCTGACCTCGCAGACCTCCGGCCGTTCGGCCAGGACCCGGTGCCCCATCTGGTAGAGCGTCTGCTGGAGCGACAGGCTGTGCGTCTCGGCGAAGGCATGCAGCAGGCCGTCGCGGGCGGCGGCGTAGGACTCGTCCCAGGCCCCGGCCGTGCCCCGGTGCCGCCACCGGGCCGTCACCGCCGTGGCGAGGATCCGGTCGTCGGTCGGTTCGAGCGTCGTGTACTCGTCCCGGGCGAAGCCGTGGAACTCGCTGCCGGTGGAGTTGAGGACGACCAGGTCGGTGAGGCCCGAGACGACCGACTCCCCCTCGGCGCCGCAGTGCACCAGCGCCGTGCGCACCTCGCCGCCGTCCCGGACGAACGAGTGGCCGCCCGTGACGCGCCGCCAGCCGTACTCGCGGATCTCCACGCGGGCATGGGCGACCGCCGGCTGGGAGGCCGTGAAGTGCCGCGCGAGCAGGAGGCCGAAGTCCTCGATCGCGCCGATGCCGTGCCTCTTGGCGAACGCGAACACGGTGTTCTTCTGGGTGTCGGTCGGCAGCACGGCCGCGTTGTCGCCGGTCAGGTGGACCTCGTCCATGGCGCCGGAGAGGGCCACGCCGACGTTCAGGTCCTTGAGCCGGTGGACGCCGCCGTCCCGCGTCACGCGCACGACGCGCGTCTCCGCCTTGCCGTAGCGGTTGGGCCCGAGAACGATCGCCACTAGCTCCCCCGGTACGTCGAGTACGCGAACGGGCTGATCAGGAGCGGGACGTGGTAGTGCCGGCCCGGGTCGGCGATGGTGAACGCGACCGTGACCTCGGGGTAGAAGTCCGACAGCCCCTCGGTGGCGAACGTCAGCCGGTGCACCCCCTCGCCGGGCTCGGCGCCCCACTCCCGGACGCGGCCGTCGGCGTCGGTGCGGGCCTCGGCGAGCGTCGTCCAGCCGCCGCCCGCGTCGCGGCGGTCCAGCCGGACGGCCACGCCCGCGGCGGGCACCCCCTTCGCCGCGTCCAGAACGTGCGTCGAAAGGCTCACGCGTCCTCCTCCCCCAGCCGGGCCAGCCGCAGGTCGACGATCTCCGCCAGTTCCCGGCGGACGGCGTCGCGCTCGGCGGCGGGGTCGTTGCCGAGCCGTTCCCGCAGCGCGGCGAGCATCTCCAGCGCGGAGCGCCCGGACGCGCGGATCAGGAACACGTGGCCGAAACGCTCCTCGTAGGCCCGGTTCCCCGCGACGAGGGCGTTCTGAACATCGGTTTCCGCGGCCCTCGCCGCGGCCTGCTCTCCCCGCGACCAGCGGGCCTCCAGCGTGCCGCCGCCCACCCGGTCCCCGATGCGCGGATGCGCCGCGAGCGCCTCCTCGACGTCCGCCCAGTCCAGGCCGTCCAGCGCCCGCCGCGACGCGGCGCGCAGCGCGGCGAGGTCGGGGTAGGCCCGCCCGCCGACCGCGGCGATCCACCGGCGGGACGCGCAGCAGGCCGCCAGTTCCTCGGTGCTCGGTTCCACCACGCTTGCAGTACACAAGCCCGTCCGGGGCCAGGTCGAGAGGCAGGACGTCCGAACCGGGGCGCCGGTCGCGGGCGGTCTTTTGTAGCTTCCTACGTATGAAGCTGCGTTCCCTGCTCGCCATGCCCGGCCTGCGGCTGGAGGTCGTCACCGGGGAGGACGAGCTGGACCGGCCGATCCGCTGGGTCGTCACCACCGACCTGATCGACCCCGGCCGCTACCTGCGCGGGCGCGAGCTCGTGCTCACGGGTCTCGTCTGGCGGACGGGCCCGGCCGACTCGGAGGCGTTCGTCGCGGCGCTCGCCGGGGCGGGCGTGTCCGGCCTGGCCGCGTGGGACCTCACGCTCGGCGCCGTCCCGGACGACCTCGTGGCGGCGTGCCGCCGGCACGAGATGCCGCTGTTCAAGGTCCCGGAGGACGTGGCGTTCGCGACCGTCACCGAGGAGGTCGTCCGGCACCTGTCCGGCGCCCGGGCCGCCGACCTCGCCGCCCTGCTGGACCGGCACCGCCGCCTGGTCGAGGGGACCGGGCTCGACGCCGTGCTCGACCTGGTCGGCCACTGCCACGTCCTCTCCCCGGCCGGGCGCGTCGTCGCGGGCCCGCCGCCGGCCGACTCCGCCGCCCTGGCCGCCGCGTTCCTCGGCGCGCCCCGGCTGCCGCACCACGTCCCAGATCAAGACATGTCGGTCTTCGCCGTGTCGCCCGCCGACACGCCCCGGGTCGCCGACTGGTTCGTGGCGCTGGAGGGCGACGTCGCCGCCTGGCCGCCCGAACGCCACGCGATGGCCGGAGAACTCGCGGCCATCGTCGGCCTCGAACGGGCCCGGATGCGCGCCGACGACCGCGCGTCCCAGGACATCGTCACCGCCGCCTTCACCGGGGACGGCCCGCCCGAGCCGGAGAGGCTCGCCGCACCGGTCGTGGCCGTCGCCGCGTCCGCGCAGGGACCGCTGCGTCCGGGCGAGCTGCGCACCGTCCTCGCCGAGGTCGTGCCGGGGGCGCGGCCGGTGGTCGGGCTGCTGGACGGGGAGGCCGTCGCGCTCGTCCCGTCCGCCGGGGAGGACGTCGCGGCAGCCGTCCAGAACGCCCTCGGCTTCCTCGCCCCCGGCCTCGCGGGCACCCGCGTGGCCGTCGGGGTGAGCGGCCCCGCCGGGCCCTCCGGGCTGCGCGGCGCGATCGAGGAGGCGCGGCACGCCCGCCGCCTCGCCGCGACCCGTCCCTCCCCCGTGTGCGTGGTCCGGCACGAGGAGCTCGCGACCCACGTGCTGCTGCTCGCCAGCGTGCCGGACGACGTCCGCCGGATGTTCCGGGTGCGCCTGCTGGACCCGCTGCACTCCTACGACGAGGTCCACGGCGCCGACCTCGTCCGGACGCTGGAGACGTTCCTGCGCAACTCCGGGTCCTGGACGCGCTGCGCCGAGGAGCTCCACCTCCATGTGAACTCGGTCCGCTACCGCGTCCAGCGCATCCAGGACCTCACCGGCCGGGACCTGTCCCGGATGGAGGACCGCGTCGACTTCTTCCTCGCCCTCCTCGTCTGAGCCGCGCCGGCCCCGGCGCCCGTCAGGCGGAGGTGTGCCGCAGGAGCGCCGGGACGACCGCGTCCCAGGTGCGGCGCGGAAGCTCGTTGCCCGTGC
>NZ_JBEZJP010000105.1:0-21516 GCF_040653175.1 Actinomadura sp. NPDC048032 | reverse complement strand
GGCGGGTCAGGGGCTCGGTGAGATGGGCGGGGCGGGGGCCAGGCCGCTCGGCGCCGGGCTGACGGGGCCGCCGGACTGCGGGGCGCCGGGCACGGGGCCCCTGGACGCCGACGAGCCGGGAACCGGGGCGCCGGGCGCCGGGGCGCCGCTCCCGGACGAAGGGCCCGCGGACGGGCGCGCCGGCGGCGGGCTCGTCGCGACCTGGGTGGGCGGCGCCGTCCGCTGGCTGTAGGACGTCCCCGGCGCGAGGCGCTGTCCGGTGAACAGCTCCGAGACGGTCACGAACGTGAACCCGCGTTTGCGCAGACCGTCCACGACCTTGGGGATGGAGTCGACGCTCGGCTTGTGGATGTCGTGGAACAGGACGATGCCGCCGCTCTCCGGCTCCTTGACCCCGACGCGCGTGTCGCGGGCGACGTCGCGGTACCGCCAGTCGAGCGTGTCGACGCTCCAGAGGACCAGCGGCATCCCGATCGCGTGCTCGACGCGCTTGTTCGTGGACCCGTAGGGCGGCCGGACGAGCGTGGGCGTGACGCCGGAGGCGTCCTTCACGGCCTTCTGCGTGCGCTGGATCTGGGACCGCACCTCGCTGGACGACAGGGTCGTCAGGTCAGGATGCGACCAGCTGTGGTTGGCGACCTCCTGGCCTTCCAGCGCCATTCTGCGCACGATGTCGCGATGGGCGCCCACGTTCTCGCCGAGCATGAAGAACGTGGCGCGCACGCCATTGTTCTTGAGCGTGTCGAGCAGCCGCGCCGTGTAGGGGCCGGGGCCGTCGTCGAAGGTCAGCGCCACGCACTTCACCCGGTCGCAGTCGATCTTCCTGGGCGGCGGCGGTGTCGGGCTCGGCGGCCGTGTCGCCGTGGCCCTGCCCTTGATCGCGCCATGCTCCCCGGCGGTCCGTGCTTGCCGCTCGGCATGGCTGCATCCGGCCGCGAGCAGGAGTCCAGCGCCTATGACGGCACAATTCCTCATCCGCACCAGGCACCCCCGTAACGTGTCGCCTCGGGCGGCTTAATACCCTCCGTAACTGATGAGACACGCTTCCCGATGGTCCGGAAAATCAAGATCGTCCTTGGGACGCACCGGGGGATTCCCTCCATCATGCGACAGTCCGCTCCCCGCACATGTCACCGGGGGTCGCGCCAGGCGCGGACGCCCCCCGTCGCCGTGCGACGGGCCTTCCGGTGGCCGAAGGCGGCCATCCGCCGGGGCGTCCTGACGGCTCCTGGCCCTCGCGCGCGAGGGCGTCCTCAGCGGAGGGGCCAGTCGGGGACTTCGGGCGGGAGGTCCTTGCTGACGCGCATCGGGAAGGCGGCGTCGCGCTTCTCCAGGAAGGACGAGACGCCCTCGACGGCGTCGGCGGCGCCGCCGAGCGAGGCCATGAGGCGGGAGTCGGCGATGTGCGCGTCCCACGGGGACGGCGCGGACAGGCCCGACCACATGAGGCGGCGGATCGCGGCGACCGAGACGGCGGAGGTGTTGTCGGCGATCTCGCGCGCGAGCGCGTACGCGGCCGGGAGGAGCTCGTCGGGCGCGTACACGCGGGAGACGAGGCGGCCCGCGAGGGCCTCCCGCGCGTCGAAGATCCGGCCGGTGGCGGCCCACTCCATGGCCTGCGCGATGCCGACCAGGCGCGGCAGGAACCAGCTGGAGGCGGCCTCGGTCACGATGCCGCGCCGGGCGAACACGAAGCCGAACCTGGCCTTCTCGCTCGCGAGCCGGACGTCCATCGGGAGGGTCATGGTCACGCCCACGCCGACCGCCGCGCCGTTGAACGCGCCGATGACGGGCTTGAGGCAGCGGGCGATGCGGAGCGCGACCGTCCCGCCGCCGTCGCGCGGGGTGCCGTCCTCCAGGACGTCGTCCTCCCCCGCGAACATGTCCTTGGACTTGTCCTTGTCGAAGGTGTCGCCGCCGCCGCTCAGGTCGGCGCCCGCGCAGAACGCGCGCCCGGCGCCGGTCACCACGACCGCGCGCACGGCGTCGTCGGCGTCGATCCGGTCGAAGACGTCGAGCATCTCGTTGCGCATGACGAACGTGTAGGCGTTCATCTTCCGCGGCCGGTTGAGCGTGACGGTCGCGATCCCGTCCCGAACCTCGTACTCGATCTCTGCGTACGGCACCCTGCGCACCCTTCTCCAGCCCGGCTGTCAGAATCCGATTCTAGGAAGGGGCCCCTCAGGCGCGGGCTTCGGGGAACATCCGGAGCAGGACGTCCCTGCGCCACTCGGCGAGATCGCGTCCCGGCGGCGGGACGGGGGCCAGCGTGCCGTCGTCCGCCGGCGCGAGGCGGATCTCGACGCCGGGGGCGAGCTCGTCCGGGATCTCCCCCGTGGCGGCGAGGCGCTGCGCGAGGGCGGCGAGGACGCGCGCCCAGCCCTGTCCCAGATAGGGCGGAAGCCCGTCGGCGCGGAGTTCCGGGAGGCCCCTGGCGGCCAGTCCGGAGGTGCGCAGGGCCAGGCCGTCCGGGCCCTCGGCCCCGACGACGCGGATCTCGGACGTGACGTCCGCCACGGCATCCCCACCTCACCATCGGGCGATGTCCGATAAATTATGACAGTGAACTGGGCCGTGACGACGTACGACTCCGCCTTCGGGTATGTGTCCGCGCACGGTGCGCCCCTCGTCGATCTGCTCGATCCGCAGCCCGGCGAGAGGATCATCGATCTCGGGTGCGGCACGGGCTCGTTCAGCGCGGAGATCGCCGAACGGGGCGCCGAGGTGCTGGGCATCGACGGCAGCCCCGAGATGGTCGCGCAGGCGACCGCCATGCACCCGGGGCTGTCGTTCGTCGTCGGCGACGCCCACGACTTCACCGTGGGCGAGTCCTTCGACGCGGTCGCCTCGAACGCGGCCCTGCACTGGATGACCCGCGACCCCGACGCGGTGATCGGCCGCGTGCACGCGGCGCTGCGCCCCGGCGGCCGGTTCGTCGGCGAGCTCGGCGGCGCGGGCAACTGCGCCGAGCTGATCGTCGCGATGCAGACCGCCTGGCGGGTGTTCGGCCTCGGCGAGCCCGAGCTGCCCTGGTACTTCCCGTCGCCGGCCGCGTACGCGACCAAGCTGGAGGAGGCCGGGTTCACGCTGCGGCTGCTGGAGCACGCCGACCGCCCGACCCGGATGACCGAGGGCCCGAACGGCGCCGCCGACTGGGTCCGCGCCTACGCCTCCCGCGCGCTGGCCGACGTCCCGCCGGAGCTGGTCGACCCGCTGCTCGACCGGGTGAACGACCTCGCCGCGCCCGCGCTGCGCCGCGAGTCGGGGTGGGTCGCCGACTACGTCCGGCTGCGGTTCGCGGCCGTCCGCCGGTCGGACGGCGCCGCGCCGACGCCGTTCGGGCCGATGGCCGCCGACCTCCCGCTGTAGGCGCCGCCCTAGGGTGGGAGGCATGCTGCGGCTCCACGACCACCGGACGGGACGGACCGAGGCGCTGCCCGCCGGGCGCGGGCTGCGCGTCCAGGTCGTGGACGGCGCGTACCGCCGCGCGGTCGTCGCCGACCTTCTGCGGCGGGTGGCCGAACGCGCCGGGCGCCGCGTCCTGGCGGTGAGCACGCCGGGAGCCGCGACGGGCCTGGACGACTACAACGTCCAGCCGTTCGAGGTACGCGACGACGTCCTCCCGGACGCCGACGTCTACGTTTCCGAGACGGCCGACAGGGACGCGCTGTGCCTGGCCGTCCCGCAGGAGACCGGAACCTCGCCGGACCCGCTGACCGCGCGCCTGGCGATGCTGGAAGTCCCCTACCGGGAGCCTCTGGAGCTGTCGGCGCCGAGGCTGTCGGCCGCCTCGGAGCGGCTCGCCGGTTGGCGCGGCAAGGTCGCCGAGTGGGCGACGTCCCCGGGGCGCCCGATCAACCGCGAGTACGCGGACGAGGCCGAGGCCGCGCTCGCCGACGACCTCGGCAGCCCCGCCGCGCTCGCCGTCCTGGACCGGCTCGCCGCCGACCCGGACGTCCCGCCGGGAGCGAAGCTGGAGACGTTCATCCACCTCGACCTGGTGCTGGCGCTCGGGCTCGTGTCCGCGATCGGCCAGGCCTGAGCCGCCGCCCGGTCAGCCGCCCCGCACCTCGACGAGGCTGCCGTCGGCGACCAGGTCGGCCATCGACCGCCGGAACACGTGCGCCGTCCCGCCGCCCGGCTGCCCGAACCACGGGACGGCCTTCCCTGTCAGGGTCTCCATGGGCCGCCGCAACCGGTAGACGCGGTACGGGCGGTTCCGCCACTCGGGCGGCAGCGACCGCTGCGGATACGGCGTGCGCGCCGCGTACGCCACGTTGCCGTCCGGGGCGCCGTAGCGGTCGACCTCCGTTCCCGCCGCCAGCTCCATGACGTGGCGGTCGCGCAGCAGCGAGAGCGGCGGCTCCCCCTTGAGCGGCGCGAACGGCCCGTCCCCGGCGGTGTGGCGCGGGTCGAGCAGCAGCCGTCCGAGCAGGTGCGCGGACGCCTGCTCGGCGTCGTCGAAGACGGCCTCCTTGCGGCGCTCGCCGTCGCGCATCTGGAACACCGACCAGCGGCCCGGCCGGGACGTCAGGCACCAGACCCCCTCGGCCACGTCGTTGACGCGGTAGGCGGCGCGGTCGACGCGGAGCTGGTCGAGACGGTGCTGGAGCGTCCCCGCCCAGTCGGGCTCGCGCGGGACGCGTTCGGGCGCGGCGCGTCCGGTGACGGCGGCGTTCGCGGCGTTCATCGTGTCGTCGTCGACGTCGGGGACGCGGAACGCGTTGGCCCTGATGTGCGCGACGAGATCGGGTTCCGGCGGGACGCCGTGCTCGCTCAGGTAGTAGGCCACCGCGCTCGACCACACCCACGTCCCGTCGGTGTGGAAGGTCAGCGGCACCGCCGCCCCGCGCGACGGGTCGAGCCGGTCGGGGGCGTTCGAGCGCGCCGCCATGACGGTCGGGGCCCGCCGCAGGTACTCGGCCACGCGGCCCGCCTCGTCCGGAGGGACGGGCGGGCGCGACACGGCGGGACGGCTCCCGTCCGGGCCCGCGTGGTCGAAGATCCTGGCCCGGCGCAGCCCCGGCCGGGGCGGCGGCGTGCCGGCGACCGGCGCGGGCCGGGGCGGTGGCTCGTCGTCGTGGGTGAAGCTCGCGCGGCAGCGGACCGCCCCGTCCTCGTACAGGACCTCGAAGTCGATCCGGGACCAGGTGGAGCCCTGGAACGCCCTCGTCCCGGCGCGGAGCCGTTCGAGCAGCGCCGCCGCCGCGGCGGGCGCCGTCCAGGACGTCTGGGCGCCGGTGGCCTGGCGGCACGTCAGCGCGGGCATCCCGGCACGCCCGCCGGCCACCCGGTAGTGCCCGGAGACCCGCTCCCACAGCCCGGGCGCGTGGACGGCGACCAGGGTGGAGAGCCGGTCCGACAGCAGCTCCGCCTGCTCGACCGGGTCCATCGGCGCCGGGTCCGGCGCGGACGGCGCGGACGGCTCGCGGCCCTCCAGCCGGTCGCGCAGCCAGTCCGGCACGGCGTCGCCGTCCCTCGGCATGACGGTCTGGTCGCGCCGCCAGGACTCCGCCGGGAGCGGCGGGTCCCACAGCGGGTCGAACTCGCGGTTGTAGAGCGGGCACACCGAACCCGGCTCGATGATCATGACCATCGAGAACCAGGTGCCGCGCTCGGGCCGGTAGTGGGCGCGGCGCAGGTCCGTCAGCAGATCGGTCAGCTCCTCCGGGACGTCCCCGGACAGCTCCATCCGGCCCTCGCCCGTCAGCACCGCCGGCGCGACGACGGCGCCGGCGACCGTCGCGGCGCAGTGCAGGTCGAGCCGCCGCCAGCCGGGCGGGGCCAGCCGCCGGGCGGACTCGGCGACCCGGCTTTCGAGCTCCGCGACGCGGTCGTCCTGGCCCGTCACCGCGCGTCCCTCCGTCCCGATGGCTCCCCCTATGGCACCTGATCGGCAGATTAACCGCACCGGTCGACGTCTTGCGCGCCGCCCCGGGCACTGGCGACGCTCGCGGGAGGCTACTTTCGTATGTCGTGTCCACCGCTGCCCCAGCGTCATCCGTCCCGGCGACCCCCGGCCCGCCGCGCCGCCGGCGTCGCCGCGCCCGCCCGCTGATGTCGGCGGTCGTCACGATCACCGCGCTCCTGTGCGCGCTCGTCGGCGGCATCGGCTGGTACTTCGCCGGCGTCGCCATCGAGGTCGACCACTCCGCCGAGTACCCGCTGACCATCGAGGACGCGGGCAACGGCACCGTCACGCTGCCCCGCGAGCCGGGGACGGAGCGCCCCGGCGCCTGGGCCCTGGTCTGGAAGGGCGGGCGCGCCCTGCTCGGGCCCGTCGTCGGGGGGAACGACCGGCACGTCGTCCGGAAGGTGTCCCCCGTCGAGGGCGCCCTGGTGAAGGACGCCCCCGCGATGATCGACCACTGGATGTACGACGGCGACCCGAAGACGGCGCTCGGGCTGCCGTTCCAGGACGTCACGTATCCGTCCGAGGTCGGGCCCATGCCGGCGTGGTTCGTCCCGGGGACGTCCGACAAGGGCACCTGGGTCATCGGCGTCCACGGGCGCAACGCCGACAAGGCCGAGACCTTCCGCGTCATGCGCACCGTCCACTCGCTGGGCATGCCGATGCTGTCCATCGCCTACCGCAACGACGTGGGCGCGCCCCCGTCGCAGGACCGCCGCAACCATCTCGGCGACAAGGAGTGGCACGACGTCGTCTCCGCCATGGGCTACGCACGCGCGCACGGCGCGACGGGCGTCGTCCTGTACGGATGGTCGATGGGCGGCGCGATGGCGATGACGACGTTGCAGCGGGACCCGTCGTTCGTGCGCGGGGTCGTGCTCGACTCCCCCGTCCTCGACTGGAACGCCACCCTGGACAAGCAGGGCGACGCCCGCCATCTGCCCGGCTTCATGACCGGCATCGCCAAGCGGGTCCTCCAGTGGCGCATCGGCATCGACCTGACCGACTTCGACATGCGCCGGTTCGCGCCCCACCTGCGTACGCCCGTCCTCATGTTCACCACCGAGGACGACTCCACCGTCGCCAACGGCCCCGCCTTCGCCTTCGCCAGGAAGGCGCCGCCCGGCACGGTCACCCACATCCCCACGCCGGGCGACCACACCGAGTCGTGGAACGTCGACCCGGCCGCCTACGAACGCTCGCTGATCGCGTTCCTCACGAGGGTCGGCTGACCTCCAGGAGGGTCTTGCCGACGGTCCCCCGCGACTCGATCAGGGCGTGCGCCTCGGCCGCGCCGTCGAGCGGGAACCGCTGCCCGATCACCGGCGTGAGCCGTCCGGCCGCCGCCTCGCGCAGCGCGTGCTCGGTGAACTCCCGCATCTCCTCCGGCGTGGCCGAGGGCCAGACCAGCGTCACGCCCGCCTCCCGGGCGTCCTCCTCGGGGATGTTCGCCCCCTCCCCGCCCGCCAGCCCGAAACTGACCATCCGCCCGCCCTTCCTGAGCAGCCCGAACGCCGCACGGGCCACGTCGCCGCCCACCCCGTCGAACACGACGTCCACCGGCCCGGTCTTCTCCGCCCAGCCCGGCTCGCCGTAGTCGACGGCCTCGTCCGCGCCCAGCCGCATGGCCAGTTCCGTCTTCCGCTCACCCCGCGCGGCCGCGACGACCGTCGCCCCCTGCGCCTTGGCGAGCTGGACGAGGAGCGTCCCGACCCCGCCGGCCGCCGCCTCCACCAAGACCCGTTCGCCTTCGCGAATCTGGGCCGCGCGCGTCATCATCGTCGCCGTCCGCCCGTCCGCGAGCAGGGCCACCGCGTCGTCGAGCGCCAGGCCGTCCGGCACCTCGAACAGGCCCTTCGCGTCCACGGCGGCCTTCTGGGCGTAGCCGCCGGTGCCGCCGGTGCTGCTGACGACCCGCCGGCCGACGAGCGTCCCGTCCACCCCGTCCCCGACCGCCGTGACCACTCCGCCGACCCCGTTGCCCGGGATCATCGGCGGCTCCCAGCGAACCGGCATCGGACCGGTGCCCGACCGCATCTGCGTCTCCACGAACGTGATGTTGGCGAACTCCACCTCGACCAGCGCCCGCCCCTCACCCGGCACGGGGTCGGGCGCGTCACCCGCGACCAGGACCTCCGGCCCGCCGAACTCCCTCAACCACACAGCACGCATATCCGGCTCCTTCCATCAGCGCTCCCCCAGAAGCCTGGTACCTCAAGCAAGGTCGAGGTCAAGCGGGACGCAACGAATCCCTTTTCTCGCCCCACGCATCTCTGTAAGCTTTCGCGCGTATTCGGCCCGTTGTCTGCTGCCGCTCAGGGATGGCGATGCGCATTCGTTCCTCCCCTCTGGGGCCTCGCCGCGCCGCCTGCCTGACGGCCGTCCTCGCCGTGTGCACGGCCGCCGGATGCGGCTCGTCCGGCTCGTCCGCCAGCGGCGAACTCTCCCCCAACGGCCGGTTCGACACCGGCGGCACTCCCGCCGCCACGCCCACCGCGGTCTCGACGGACCAGCTCTTCAAGACGGTTCTCGCCCGCTACCGCGCCTACCAGGCCGCCTACCAGAAGGCCTACGAGAAGAACGACCCCGCCGGCCTCGCCGACGTCGCCATGGACCCCCTCCTCACCGAGGTCACCGACGACGTGGAGGCCACCAAGGCCCAGGGCCACATCTGGCGCTTCGCGAAGACCCTGAACCCCCGGGTCTACGCGGTCTCCAAGGACCGCTCGAAGGTCTACCTCATCGACTGCGTCAACACCGTCGCGGGCTACCGCTTCTCCGCCAAGACGGGCAAGCGGACGGGCGGAGGCAAGGGCGGCGCCTACCTCTACCGCTACACCGTCCAGTACGACGGTGATGCCTGGAAGGTCGCCGCTTCCGTCCGGGACCGCACATGCTGACATCCCCCAGAGGACACGCGATGTCTCACACCCCCACCCGGCGCCGCGTGGCGTCGGGCATCACCGTGGCGGCAGCCCTTCTCTCCACTTTCGCGGCCCCGGCCGAAGCCTTCGCCGACGGATGCGGCGTCGCGAACCAGGGCCTCGACTGCAACCTGTCCGGCGTCACCGGCGGACGCGGCGGCGGAAACAGCGGTGGAAACGGTGGAAACGGATCGGGCGGCGTGAGCGGCCCGGTGGCCCCGCCCGCCCCCGAGGGCCTGACCGACAACCAGGGCGTGGACGGCATAGACGTCCCCGGAGGCAACGCGCCGCCCGCCGCCCAGCCGCCCGACGTCTGGACGATGATGCTGCGGGCCAGGGCCTCGGCCCCGTTCCCCGTGCCGACCGCCTACACGGCCCCCAAGGACAAGACCTTCGTCCGGCTGCGGACGAACCTCTGGGTGGACGGCTTCACCGTCGTGAAGACCGACCCGATCTCGGAGGGCGGCGTGACCGTCCAGGCGACGGCGACCCCTTCGTCCGTCGCCTGGGACCTCGGCGAGGACAAGATCACCTGCGACGACGCGGGCAGCGAGACCGGAAAGACCTGCGGCTACACCTACGAGCGCTCCTCCACCGGCCAGCCGGGCGGCACCTGGCAGATCACAGCGACGATCACCTGGAAACTCGCCTGGACCTGCACGGGCGCCCCCTGCGGCGGCGGCCTCGACGACTACACCATGACCTCCGAGCCCACCCCCCTGGCCGTCAGCGAGATCCAGACCAACACCCACAACTGACCCGCACCCGGCCTCCGGAACCACAGCCTTCCGCAGCGACGACGCGGACGGCTGCGGGCTGCCCGAAGCCGTATCTCGCTCCTCCGGACTTCGTCGGCAGCCGCTGACCTGCAACGCCACGCGCGACGGCCGGCCTCTTGGCGCTCGAACTCTTCCCCGTCCGGCGGGCCCTGCGTCCCTTCGGCAGTCTCGTCCAGACGTCCACAAGGACGCACCGAGATCTCGCCGCCGAGTAACTGTTCACCGGGACATCTCATCTGCCCACCGTGACGCGTCTCACTGGACATTCGCTACCCACCCCGGACGATTATCGATGTCGGCTCTTAGCGCCGACCTTAGGAAGCGAACAAAAGGAGGAACAGACGATGGCGAGGGAGTTCAACTTCAACCCGCCGGACCTCGGCGACGACGAGGAGCGTAGCCGGCCGCGGCCGGGCACGCGGCAGCAGGAAACCGACCAGCAGGCGGCGGAGCGTCAGCAACGCGCCTTCGAGCAGCAGACGACCATGCCCGACCAGGAGTGAACGGCAGGGTGAACCTGCCCTAGCCCTGGCGGCCGTGGAACCACTTTCGAGGGGCGACCGGTGCTCACCGCACCGGCCGCCCTTCCTTCGCGTCGCGGCATAGACGCGCTGCAAAAACCTCACTCCCCTGATCTCGGCATCCGTCGCCCCGAAAGGCGCGGGCAGGACGGCGCTGACCGCCTCTTCAGGCAGTGACACCAAGGTGCCTTCCCCGCCGCTTCCGGACGGCTGCACGCACTACCCGCAGAGCACCGCACCACCATGGACCGCCCCCTGGTTCAGGCGTTCCGCATGACGCATCCGGTCGCGGCGTCGAGGATCCGTTCGCCGCTACCCGGACTCGCTCCTCTGCAAGGCGGGACGGGAATGGAGACTCACCGTCCATCGCCGCTTGCAGAAGGCTCAGAGAAGACGAACGGATGAGAACGCGCCCCTTGGCCTGCCACATGCCATGGTTCAGGGAAATTTCCCAGGACGAGTAGCGTTCGCGTAGGGCAACCAGTGCGTCGGCCTCGTTCACGACGTGCTTTCAGGCAGAAGTGCCCACACGGCCTTCCCGCCGCCTCCGAGTGGCTGCGTACCCCATTCCTTGACGAGAACATCCAGCATCGCCAGCCCACGCCCGTCCTCGCTCAGCAGGGCCGCGTGCCCCGCCATCGGTAGGACGTTGGAAGAGTCGAAGACCTCCACGACCGTTCCCTTGTCCGCCTGGACGACCCGCACGGTCGTGGTCGCGCTCCTGGTGTGCCGCAAGACGTTCGTCACCAGTTCCGACACCACGACCTTCGCCAGGTAGGCGTCCTGCCCCCACTCCCCCAGAACGGCCCCGACCCAATCCCGAGCCACCTTTACCGACTCGGCCCTGACCGGCACCACGATCTCCGCGGGGCACTCCATTAACGATCACCTCCGACTTTCGATAACTCCCCGCACAGAATCCACTCCAAGGCGTAATGTGACGATGCAAGCTCCTGGACGCACACCGAGGACTCAAAATCACTTAATTCCAGTTCAGAGCCACTGGAGGTCCCGTCATGGCCAAGCGCAAGCCGTCCCCCGCCCTGAAGGCTTTCGGCGCGGAAGTCAGACGCCTGCGCGAAGACGTCGGCATCACCCGGACCGAACTCGCCAACCGCATATCGGTGACGCCCTCGTACGTCTCGCAGGTCGAGAGCGGCAACACCCGCTGCCGCAACGACTTCGCCCAGCGTCTGGACCAGGCGTTAGGCACAGGCGACCAGCTCACGACGGCCTGGACCAAGCACCTCCGCGCGGCGAGCTACCCGAAGTTCTTCGCCGACTACTCGGAAGCCGAAGCGACAGCCGACCTCCTCCGCGCTTACGAGGCAACCTTCGTGCCTGGGCTCTTTCAGACGAAGGAGTACGCTCAGGCCCTCCTCCCGAGCGAGGCCGCCGTCGAGCGGCGTCTCCTCAGGCAACAGATCCTCTCCCGCGAGACCCCGCCCAGGCTTATAGTCGTTATGGATGAGAGTGTCCTCGTGCGCGATGTGGGCGGCCCTGAGGTGATGCGTGGACAGTGTGAGCACTTGCTGAAGGTGTCGCAACAGAAGAACGTCACCCTCCAGATTGCGCCGATCGCTTACTACCGCGGCATCTCCGGATCTTTCAACATCGCCACGCAGCCCACTCGCGAAGAACTCGTCTATCTGGAGACTTCGCCCGGAGGGATCACATCCGACGACCCACAGGATATCTTGCACGTCATCGGTGCGTTTGCGGAGTTGCAGGCGCGTTCCATGAGTGTCGGCGACACTAGCAAATTCATACGAAAGGCGATTGACCGGTGGATGATGTGACCTGGCGCAAGTCGCGGCGCAGCAATGACCAAGAGGGAGCGTGCGTGGAGTTGGCGACTCTCGTCGAAGGGATTGGGGTCCGAGACTCCAAAGACCCGGACGGGCCGAGAATCCTGCTCGCCCCGGTCGCGTTCCGCGCGCTGCTCGCGGACCTCAAGCAGCGATAAGGCCAGACGGAACCGCCGGGCGGGACCGGTGCCGCCGAGCCGGACGACCACGGGCTCGGCCGCTCGCGGGGTGGGCTGACCACCAAGTTGCACCTGGCTGTCGAGCAGGGGCAAAGCCGTTGGCGCCGGCGCTGACGGCCGGGCAGCGGGGTGACTCGCCGCAGTTCGAGGCAGTGCTGGAGCGCATCCGGGTCGCCCGGCCCGGCGGCGGGCACCCGCACGACCGTGCAGATCGCCGTGATCAGTGAGTGGCTGTGATCACGTGCCAAGGCGCTGGCCATCGCCGGCCGATCACGCGAGTTTGCTCTCGATCCAGTTGACGCCGAACCTCACGACGTCGGCCGCCTCGAACAGGTAGCTGGTTGCGGCGCCGACCTGGCCTTGTCGTCCGTGCCCGGCAGTGAGCATGTCGCGGGCGATGACCTCGAAGGGATCTTGCCCCTTGGACACGACCGGGGTGTAGTCGAAGGCACCGTCCTCGGAGTCGATGTCCCGAAAGCGCCGCCAGACGCGCTCGCCGTCCACGGTGATGGGCTGTTGGTAGTCGACAAACCGCTTCCCCGGCGCCTTGGCGAGGGCCTCTGCGTGGTGCAGGAGCGTCAGGGTGTCCAGCGGTGCGCCCAGCAACAGCACCCGGCCGCCCCTGGCGGCCAGACGGGCCAGCGGACTGTCGGGACCATGTGGGTCATCCCACGGATGACCATCCATCAGGACGTGGGCCGCCGGGCCGAGAGCGGCGAAACTGGCGTCGGGATGACGACTGCGGACCGCACCCGGCCACCGGCGCAGCGCCTCGGGCAACCGGCCGTTGTTGTGGTCGGCCTCACTGAACCGCAGGTCGTAGGCCGGATGCTCGGCGCGCAAAGCGTCCTGCCACTCTCCGGGCCAGTCGGTGAAGTCGTAGGGCGGCGCGTCGTTCCAGCCGCAGGTGACCATCAAGGTGCCCGTCACGCCGACCGTGTCCCGCAGCGCATTGATGATCGTCTGGGGACCACCGGCGACGTAGCCCAGCGCCGACATCCGGGTGTGGAACATCACGACGTCGCCCTCGGCCAGGCCCAACCCACCCAGATCGCGGACGAGCCTGCTGCGGGTGACTGGACCATGGGAGCGCTTGAGGAGGTCGAGCTCATCCATGATCGAAAGGTATGCGCAGCCTCCGCAACTGGCCACACGCTTTTGAACCACGCCCGAGGCCCTGTCCGGTGAGTCTTGGTGGCCGGCCCCCTGCCCCCGCTCGGGCGGCGAGCAGGGCGGCGGACGACACCGGTGGCGTAGGCCGGGGCCCGGCGCGGCAACGGATCAGCACACACCGAACTGCCGCTGAAAAAGGCTCAGTGTGAGTCTGCACCGCCCATGCGGCATCTCTGCGGGCGGGAATACCCGGAATCCCCCTCGCGCCAGGGGCGGGGGCGCCCTGCGGGCTTGACATGCGGTGGGCCGCGTCCGGAAGAATCGGAGGCCGGCGTGATTGATCATGATGTGTGGAGGCTTTCATCAACGAGTGGGCGCGGAAGTGGCTGCCTGTACACCTGGAGCGTATGGAGGAGAAGCTTCCGGATACGGTGACCTCTCGGGAGACCTGGCGGTGGCTCGCCCATCCGAACCTGATCGACCACGTTGTGCGAGCTCCGGTCCCGGTCACGCCCGGGCGGATTGTGCATCACACTCAGACGTTCGGGCAGCTGTTCCTGATGGTCAGTTCCTTCCCGTCGGCGAACTTCCGGAAGATTCGCAAGAAACTGCTTCCGGAGGGTTACCTGGCGATGCTGGATCCGGTGATGCACTCGTCCGGTTTCTCCAGCGGCTCGGTCGACCTCGCGCATTGGCTGCTGTTCAAGGACGAGGACGGCAGCGCGCTGGTGCTGCTTTGCTACCTGGCGGCCAACCGGGAGGCGATCCCGCTGCTGCCGTTGGAGTTGCTGTCCTCCAAAGAACGCCGCCAAGTCGGTACTTACATCATCTGATGCCATGAGGAGCGGGGCCTCCGATCCTCGTGACGGTTCCAGTGTCCGGACGGACACCAGCATCATCACGCCAATCCGCTCAAGGAATGGTGGCCGTTATTTTCTTAGTGGCCCGCACGAGGGCCGCTGGCCTTCGGGCCCCGGCATGCCTGACCCTTTTTCATCCTCAGGTGAGCTCGCAACATGAGCCGCAGGCAACCGAGAAGTCTCGCCGGGCGTACCGCGTCGCGGCCGCTACTGATGATGCCCAGCGAGGTCGGCGGTGAGGCCGCCTCGCTGGGCATCGGGGTTAGGCATGGCGCGGTCGTCTGGGTGGCCGTGCCATGTTTATGGGTGGGAGCAGGACGTGGTCAGTTCCGCTCCTGAAAAATAGTCCGCTAGAGACTGCGTCCCTTAGGACAGCCCGGCCGCGCCGAGCGCGATCACGCCGAGCACCATGCTGACGATCGCGAGCCTTTGGTAGGCGAACTTGATGCTCACCAACCTGCTCTTGACCTTGATGTCGTCTTCGCGCACCTCATCGAACGTGAGGGGCGCCTTGCCCCTGCCCGGAGGGGTGTACTGGTGCTTGCCTCGCAAGAACGCGATGAGCCGGCCAGGGCCCAGAGCGGCATAGACCCTGAAGGTCGCCTTGGAGTTCGGGCGGGCCGGCCAGGCCACCTTGAGAAGCAGCACCAGGACGGCGAGTGCGAAGAACACACCGGCCGTCTGGCCGAAGATCTGTGAGAGTTTTCCAGCCTTGTCGAATGCGGTGAAGCCGGCGACGGCTCCACCCAGCGCCAGCGCCATGAACATGCTGGACTTGTTGTCGATACGCGTCAGCTCGGCCAAGAGCGCGGTGCGCTCGGTGTCGAGCTGGTTGGGCATCTGACCGACAGCGGCCTCGATGGACGGCTTGGCCACGACCGATTCCCTCGCCGGGCGCATCCGCTGCGGATTCCGAACACGTCCCCCCTGACCCGCGGAAACGGGACGGAGGGCGGACCGCCGGGACCCGTGGACGTGCAAGCGGGAGACTGGAGTGAACGTGGACATGATCGTGTACCCCTTTTGATTTGCAGTGACTCGATACCCATAGCCTAGAGGAAATCCGCAGCCCGCCGCGCAGAACCACGCCGAGAGCAGTGGGTGGCGTTGCGGCTACCGCCAAGGCCTCGGCAAAGCGTTACAGAAAGACGGACTCGTGTTCGCCAGGCGTTAGCGCGTAACGCTTGGATGTGTCGCCGACCGCGCTGAAGAGCGTTACCGAATTCAGCTTGATGGGATCAGGAGCGGCGGCCTGGCGTGCGACCTGCGGGCCGGTCCCGGCCAGGGACGATCATCTCTGGAGCGCGTCTTCAACTCAGCACGGGCGCCACACGAATCAAGGGAGATGACCACGACCAAGCCGGTCAGCGCCGAACTGGCTTCATCACTGGGGGGTGCTCCACAGCGATGCCTCAATGGTCGGGAAGAGCGTGGTTGTCGCGCCGTCGGCTCTCGCGTCCAGAATGGGACGGAGGTGGGGATTTGGTTGCGAGGTGGGGCGGGAACCGTTTGACTGACCTGCCGTGGGCTGGATCAGACGTTCTCCACGCAGCGCCCGGACCGACACGGCTGGGAGGCGTGCGCCTTGGTAGCGTCACTGATCGCCCTCGCCCTGCTGGTCGCGGTCATCGTCTCACTCGTCTGGCTCGGCGGGAGGGCACTGCGCGGCCACTCGGCGCGGCAGGCCGAGCTCCGGGCCCTTCGGCAGCAGGCCGTGCAGGAGCTCCGCCTTCGGGATGGGCGAGACGGCCACCTCGCCTTTGTCGAGCGCGTCTACCAGCGCGCCAGGACGGGCGCCAAAGCGATCATTGTCTGGGACGCCACCGGCAACCGCCAGGACGCGTGGTTTCACGACTGGCCCAACATCCCCGCCGGAACCTACCTTCTCCTCGTCGGAACCACCGGCTACGGCCCCCATAACCACAACCCCCGGGTCTACTACGTCCGCCGCCACCAGGTGCTCACCATGATCTGAGCGGCGCGAACCCCTGAGGTGACGCGGTGAGGCAGAGCCGGTGCCGCGAGCGTGCGGGCCACCCCGAGCTTCCTGAATTCGGGCGCGCCCACCCGGCTCCACGACAGGTCATTCGGCCACCTGGTGGCCGGCGCGGCGGAGTACGGTGACGGCTTCCTCAAGGCGGTCGGACGGGACGAGCACCAGGTCGCCGTCGTAGCTCGCGGCGGTCCAGACGGGGAGCTCACCGGCGGCGAGCGGCGCGACGATGGCGCTGAGCATTCCCGTCGCTTCCGGGTCGTGCGCGTCATCGCCGTTCCACAGGGCCGCCCAAGCGTCCTCGGCCGTGTCGTCGCGCCGCATCGCCGCGCCTCCGTCCGGGCCGAGCACGAGGGCGAGCAGGTCGGATCCGAGGGCGACCGTGCGGACGTCGGAGACTCGCTCTAGAACGAAGCGGCCCTCCAGCACGCGCAGGTTCTGAGTTCGAGCGGCCGGCATCGAGCTGCCATTCACAGAGTCCTCCAATTGCGTCGCAGCGATCCCGAGCGGTGGCCGCCGGGCGGCACCGAGGGGAACCGCCCCGATGAAACCATGTCGCACATCCGCAATTCCAAGCATCGGCCGCCGGGAGTAGGTCTCTCGCGTCCGGTGCTCACGGAGACCACGGGAATTGTTCGCCCCCAGGGACACGGCCCGCCCCTGACCGACCCCTGGCGCCCTCGGTTCGGTGGCCGATGTCGGTCATCGTGCGTACGCTGGCCCGTCAAGATCGAGATGGGGGGCCGCGGGGCTTATGGGGTGGCGGATCGAGGCCGGCGGGTACACGGCGGAGTTCACGGACGATCTGGAGATCGTCTACCGCAACCCGCGGGGGCGGAGGCTCCAGCAGGCTCCCGAGCAGTTGGGGGGCGCGCCCGGCCTGGCCGGGATGTACACGGTGCGGCGGTACCTGAAGCGCCACCAGGAGCAGTGCGGCGAATCGGCGCGCTCGTGGGCGGCTGAAGGGGTCGCCGTCCCTCGCGCCCTGGCAGACGTCGACCCGTTCTGGGCGGAGGCGCTCGACGAAGCGGGTGTCACGCTCACCACGGAGCCGGTCGAAGGCGGGCTGTGCGCGCGGACCTACGCCGGCCCCGACGACCGCAGGCTCACCCAGGTGCTTGGCGAGTCGGCCGTCCGCTACCGCGACATGCTGATGGCGGTGGACGGGTGGGAGCCGGAGGGCCTGTTCGAGACCGGCCTCCCCGCCCCCTACGCCAGCGTGGTCCCCTTCCCCGAGCGCGTCATCGAGGCGCACCCCGAAGCGGAGCGGCTCGCGGCGGAGAAGGTCCACACCTTGGAGCTCCGGACCGGTGGCTGGCGCTCCTTCTACAAGCCGGCCGTGGAGGAGATCCTGGCGGATCTGGAGGAGTCCGCGCCCGCGCTCCTGATCACCCTCCTGGACGCGGTGGCCGATGCCGCCCTCACCCACGACGAGCCGAACCTGGCCTCCGCGTGGTTCGGCCGCGCGCGCAAGCTGGAGCGGACGCTGGCGCACCGTCCCGATCCGGAGTGGCTGGCCGACCGCTACGAGGAGCACGCGGAAGTGCTGTCCGCGACGCTCCTGCGGGGGTGGGCGCGCGACCTGGCCGCCAAGGGCGCGGCGACGGCGGAGGGCCTTGCCCGCTTCCGCGACGTGATGGTGTGGAGGGTCGAAGCCGGCGGCGACGTCTATCCGCAGCTCGCCGCCGACCTCCGGAAGATCGCCAAGGCCGCGGGGCTGGACCCCGAGGAGGAGCTCGCGGAGTTCCTGCGGTCCGTCTTCGCGGCGGACGAGGTGTCGCTGAGCGACGACGCGTTCTGGACCGACGCGCTGAAGGGCCGCGCCATGGACCTGGTGTCCGGGCCGGAGGCGGCGCGGCCGGTGCTGGAACTGCGCCCGGCATATCCGTCCCAGGGACCGCTGTGGCTGAAGCTGCTCGAACGCAGCGGCGCACTGGCGATGCTGACCGGGGACGCCCCCGGCCTCCAGCGCGGGGACGCCGCCGCCTGGCTGGTCGCCTGCGTGCAGGGACCTCAGTGGAGGGACCCGCTCGGCGAGTTCTACGAGGTGGCCGAGCGGATCGCCCCGCGGCTCGCGTCCGACGGGGTGCCGGTGGCGTTCCGCTTCTGGCGGCTCGACGAGACCGGCCGCAGGAGGACGCCGCTGGACATGATCGACATGCTGCTGGAGCACGGCGTCCCCGTCGCCGACCCGCCGGAGCGCCTCGGCCCCGCGTTCCTGCCCGACCTGGTGATCGACCGCCGCCCCGAGCTGCGGCACGTCCTGGCGGACGAGCGGTTCGCGCGGGAACTGCGCGCCCGCGCGCGGGGCGACCTCGACATGACCGTCGGGGACCAGGCGTCCAACACCTGGTACGAGCCGCACGAGACCAAGGGGTGGGGCGCGCTCCCGGGGCTGTTCGACAACCCGATCGGCCACGAGGAGCTGCGCGCCTGGTGCGCTCGCGAGCGCGCCCTGCTGCGTGAGGGCGTCGACCTGTTCGGGCTGCGGATGCTGCTCGCCCGGTTCGTGCACGTGGGCGCGGCGGTGGACCTGCTGCTCAAGGACGCCGAGGCGGCGCGCGAGTTCGCGGCGGTGGACGTCATGGCGCTGCTCATGGCCGACCTGCCGGAGGAGTTCACCCGCGAACGGGTCGAGGAGCTGCTGAAGCTCCTGGAGCCCCACTACATCAACCGCTCGGTGTCGGGGCCGAACTTCGTCGCGCTCTCCAAGGCGCTGCCGGAGCTGAAGGAGCGGGACAGCGAGACCTTCGCCAGGGTCGCGTTCTCGCTGGTCACGGCGGTCAACTGCCGGGTGGGGCTGGAACGGCTCGTCCGCCGCCTCACTCCGGGAGCGGAGACGAAGGAGGCGGCCCCGGCGCAGAACGTCGACCCGGTCGTGCGGCAGTGCGGCTGGCTCATGGACCTGGCGGGCTCCGGCACGCCCGTCTGGGACGGCGACATGGGCACGCCGAGCGGGAAGTTCGACGGCAACATGATCGGCCTGGAACTCCGGCCGAACCACGTCAACACCGCCGCGTACACCGGCGTCCCGTCAAGGTCGAGGGCGCGTTCGTACCAGAGGCCGGCCGCCTACGGGACCTACCCCTTCGTGTCGGGCGAGCCCGGCCGCTGGCGGGTGGTGCGCTGCGAACTGCCCGAGGACACGAAGGGCGGCAAGGCCACCCCTGGGATGGCGTTCCGCACGACCACGTCCGTCGCCCTGGTGGTGAGCGCACAGTATGGGGTGCCCCCCGAACGAGTGCTCCTTGAGTACGCGCCTGAAGGGAAGTTCGCCGAGGAGGGCCCGCTGGCGGCGGCCGGTGCGCGCCTGCTCGACGCCTGCGTCCTGGAGCCGGTGCGCTCCGGCGCCTGGTTCGCGCGCTTCAGTGAGCTCTGGCGCGAACGGGACCGCCCCACGGTGAGCCCTGAACTGGCGGCCGTGTTCGCGGAGAAGACGGGCCTGTCGAAGGCCGAGGCGGCCGTCGTGCTCCAGGGGGCGTTCCTGTCCGCGCCGTACCAGCTGGGCGAGGACGACCCCGTCCGGCTGGTCCACTTCGGTTCGGGGTGGAACTCGCAGGCGGACGAGGTGAAGGAGGGCCTCAGGGCCCTGCGGCCGGCCGAGTTCTACACCAGGCTCTACGAACGGCTCCTGCCGGACGACCCGGAGGAGCTGTGGACGTCGGGCCCGGCGGTCGACCGCGCGCTCGCGTGGTGCCAGGAGGAATCGGGGACCCCGCTTCCCGTGCCGACCGGGCTCCTGCCCCGCGCGCACAAGGAGATCACCCAGCCCAAGTGCGAGATTCCGCTGCCACGCGCGGGTCTCAAGGCCCCGTGGCCGTGGCGGAGCGGCCGGCCGCCGCTGCGGCTCTGGGCGCTCATCGGCCGCGTCGCCGCCGGCGCGGACTGTCTCGCGGACACCCCTCTCTTCTCCGGCGAACCGGACCCGCTGGCCCTGCCGCGCGTCGCCGCCTGGCTCGCCTACCGGACCCCGGCCGGCGATCCGCTGCGGCCCGCGATCGGCGCCGCGATCTCCCGGCTGCGCGAGGCCGCCGGGCCGCGCACCCTGTTCTCGCTGCAGAGCAACCACCTGATGGGCGACCCGCCGCCCACCGGCGTGCTCACCGGCCATCCGGCGGTGACGCTGGTCGAGGACGACGTCTTCCGTCTCCGCCACCTGCGGGTGGATCCCGCCGCGGTGAAGGGGCCGGACGACCCGCTGCTCGACGCCCTCGACGACTACTACGACGCGACCCTGCCGTCCCAGGCGGTGCCCGGCGATTCCGGGCTCCCCACGCTAGCCGACCTGCGTCTCCTGCTCAGCGACGACTTCGCCGCGCTCGGCGCGCACCTGGCCTCCGACGCGGACCTGGCGCCGGGCTGGGAGCAGCATCCGGCACGCTCGGTGCCGCAGCTGCTGGAGGAATGCGCGGAGACCCACCGGCTGGGCGAGGACGCGGCGGCCCTCTACCTGATGCTGCTCGCCCTGCCCGACCCGTCCGACCGCAACGTGAAGGAGTGGACCGGCTGGAAGCCCGCCCGCTTCAAGGCGGCGGTGGCCGAACTCGGCGGCTCGGGGCTCGTGCTGAGCGCCACCCGGGCGCGTGCGGGGCGCTCGCTGTTCGTGCACGGCGCTTGGCGGGAGTACAAGGCGCCGCGCCTCCCCATCGAGGTCCCGAAGATCCGCCTGATGCCGCTGGCGGACGAGCACCGGTCCCTGGCGAACATGGCCGCCGTCCCGTCCGGCCCCGTCCCCGCCCTCTTCGAGCACGCCTGGAGGAACATCCTCACCAGCTGATCGCGGCCGCCACCGGCAGGTGATCGCTGCCGGTGGCGGGCAGGACCCGCGAACTCCTCGGCTCCACGCCGCGGACGAGGATCTGGTCGATCCGGGCGACCGGGAAAGCCGCCGGCCAGCTGAAGCCGAAGCCGTCCCCTGCCTCGTCCTGGGCGGAGCGCATCTGCGAGGTGATGGAGGCGAACGCGCGGTCGTCCTCGGTGCCGTTCAGGTCGCCGAGCAGCACCACCCGCTCGTTCCGCTCGGCGGCGATGGCCTCGCCCAGCGCCTGCGCGCCCCGGTTCCGGTGGACCGCCCAGAAACCCGCCCGGGGGTTCACGCGCACGGACCCCAGGTGGGCCACGTACACCGCCAGCGGTCCGTGTTCCGTGGCCACGGTGGCGCGAAAGGCCCGGTTGTCCTTCATCTTGACGTCGGCCGGTTTGGTCTCCCCCAGCGGCCCGGCGTCCGTCTTGATGTCGACCGGCCGGGTGTCCGACAGCGGCAGCCTGCTCCACAGCCCGACCGTGCCCTGCACCACGTGGTACGGGTACGTCTCGGCCAGCTCCCTCTCGTAGACGCCAGTGACGAGGAGGTCGAGCGCCGCGTCCAGATCCGCACCACCCGGCAGGAGCGGTTCACCTCCCCGGACGCGCCGACGCTGTGGGCCGT
>NZ_JBEZJP010000104.1:0-21614 GCF_040653175.1 Actinomadura sp. NPDC048032 | reverse complement strand
ATGGGCCGTCGCTTCCGACGGCCCATCGACGCGGTCTTCTAGAGGGATCGCTTGCTCAGGAGGAGGTTCGGGGTGCCGGACGGGTTGCCGGTGATCTTTCCGCTGACGGCGTTGGAGACGAGCCAGCTGCGGATCGTGCTGTAGGACGCGTCCCCGTTCGCGGACTTGTACAGCGCCGCGACGCCGGTGACGTGCGGGGTCGCCATCGACGTGCCGCTGATGGTGTTGGTCCCGCCGTTCAGCCAGGTGGAGGTGATGCCCGTCCCGGGCGCGTACAGCTCCACGCAGCTGCCGTAGTTGCTGTAGGACGCCTTGGCGTCGGTGCTCGTGCTCGCCGCGACGGTGGTGGCGTTGCTCGCGCTGGCGGGCGAGTAGTTGCAGGCGTTGCCGTTGTCGTTGCCCGCGGCGACGGCCAGGAAGACGCCGGAGCTCGCGAGGTTGTTCGCGGCCGTGTTCACCGAGGACGAGTAACCGCCGCCGAGCGACATGTTCGCCACGGACGGACCGCTGTGGTTCTGGGCGACCCAGTTCATGCCGGCGATGACACCGGAGTTGGTGCCGCTGCCCTGGCAGTTCAGGACGCGGACGCCGCGCAGGTTGACCCTCTTGGCGACACCGTAGCTCGTGCCGCCGACCGTCCCCGCGACGTGGGTGCCGTGGCCGTTGCAGTCGACGCCGTTGCCGCCGGTCGCGTCGTAGACGTTGCTGGCCCTGCCTCCGAAGTCCGGGTGGGACGGGTAGAGGCCGGTGTCGATGATGTAGGCGGTCACTCCGGACCCGGCGGCGTTGTAGGTGTAGCTCTTGGACAGCGGAAGGCTGTCCTGGTCGATGCGGTCGATCCCCCACGACGGCGGGTTCTGCTGCGTGGTGGCGACGCGCACGACCGCGTCCTGCTCGACGGACGCGACACCGGGAGTACGGCGCAACTTGGCGAGCTGGTCGGAAGTGAGCTTCGCGGAGAATCCGTTCAGCACCTTCCCGAACCGGTGGCCCGCGCTGATGCCGTTCTTGGAGACGGTCCTGCCGACCGAGACACCGGACTTCAGCGTCACGATGTACTGGCCGCTGACGCCCTGACCGGGTGCGGCGAGAGTCAGCGGGGCGTTGGGGGTCACCGCCTGCGCGGGAGTCGCCAGGACGGCCGCGAGGGGAGCCGCGGCCAGGACGGCGAGCAGGGGCTTTCTCATTCGTAACTCCGTTTCGTGCGGGGGCCCGGCCTGCGGAAAGGCCGGATTCACGAAGGGCGAATGAGAGGAGGATCAAACAGAACGTGAACAATCGTCAATTATTCGACGACAACGTGATTTCAATGTCAACGCCATCCCACCCCGATCCCGGCCCCGGGCGCCTCTGGCCGTCACCGGCCGGAGCGCCCACAATGCGGGGAGGAGAGGGACGGTGCCACGAATGGAACGCGAGCACTACGGCCGCCTTCTGCGGCTCGCCTACCTGACACTCGACGACGGAGACCATCCGCTCTCGCCCGCCCGCCGGGCCGTCGCCGAGGCGATGCGGGTGCGGCGCGGCGGCTATCCGGCCATGCGTGCAAAGCTTGTCGCGACCCTGCTCAAAGACCCGCCGACCGGACGGCACCGGCTTCGCGGCCTCCTCTTCGAGCCCGCGCGCGGCGAACCGGGCCCGGTCCGGACGGCTCTCCTGGAGTTACCGCCGCACGAGCGGCTCGCCTACCTGCTCCACCGGGACGGGCTCTCCGCCCCCGAGGTCGTCGCCGAGCTGGGCGTCCATCTCCCGATCGTCTTCGGGGACGTCGACGGGACCATCAGCAGCGTGGGCGACCGGACGGGCATGGACGAGGCCGCGCAGCGAGCCGAGATCGAGGCGTTCGACCCCGACCTCGTGCGGCTGCGGCCGCCGCTCGCCTTCCCGCGCGCGGGGCGCGCCGCCGTGGCGGTCGTGGTCGCCGCGGCGCTCCTGACGGTCGCCGGGGCCTTCCTCACCCGGGCGGACGAAGGCCGCGGCGCGCCCGCCCTGATCGGTCTCCATGCGTGGTCGGCGAACAGCACGCCGAGCATCGACGACTGGCCCTCGCAGGGCCCCCTCCTCCGCGACGCGAAGCTGCTGCGGCGGGCGGCGGACGCCTGGCGCGGCGACCGCCGCGATCCGCCGCTCGGCCGCGTCGTCGTCCTGTACGCCGGGACGGTGGACGGCGCGTCGCTGGTGGTGCTGCGCGACTCCCCCGGACCGCGGGACACGACCAGCGTGGCGCAGTACTTCGAGCGGCGGCTGTCGCGGGGCGTGGAGTCGGTCCGCGAGCTCGGGACCGACGCGGGGCAGCTCATCATGGTCGGCATGACGTGGCGCTACCTCGTCCCGCCGTGGCTGCTGGACGTGCGGGCGGCGGTGCCGTCCGGGCGGTCCCCGGAATGGCGGCCGGTGGACGTCCGGGACGGGCTGAGCGCTCCGCTGCCGTGGAACTGGTTCACCCCGCGGTGCCAGAACTACGTGGTGTTCCAGATGAGGTCCGGGGTGGGGACGGTCACCCAGCTCGCCTCGAACGATCCGCGGTCGGCGGCGCCGCGCGTGTGGTTCCGGGACCCGGCGGAGCAGGAGCGGCCGTCCGGGTGGGCGGCGCTGAACGCCGTCGCCTGCGCGGGGGCGACGTCCCTGAGCGAGTCGGGCGACCTGCGGCTGGGGCGGCTCTGGAGCGGGCGCCTGCCCGACGGCGGCGGCCGCGCGACCCTGCTCACGGTGGACGCGTCCTCCCCGCCGGGCGGCGCGGGCCGCTCGATGCTGATCTCCGAGGACGGGCAGGCGCTGTCGGAGCGGGGAGGGACGAACGGCGACTTCGCCTCGCCCGGCGAGACGACGACCGCCGCGGTGTGGTGGCGGTCGCCCCGGCGCTGGCGGCTCGTGGCCGCGGCGGGGCCGGGCGTCGCGCGGCTGAGGTCGGTCGGCGAGCTGGGCTCCCACGAGGACGCGCCGGACCGGCAGGGAGACGCCCCTCTGCTCATGGTGCCGGGCCCGCGTGCCGGTGACGCGGCCGACCTGCCGGTCGTCCAGGTCGTGGCGTACGAGCGGGACGGGGACCGCACGGTCGTCACCCCCCGCTGACGGGGCCCGGGACGCGGCCGGTCACTTCAGGTTGGCGGTGAGGGTCCCCTCGGCGCCGAACAGCTCCTCGCGCCAGCGTTCCAGCAGGTCGGTGCTGTCGAAGTCGTCCGGGTGGAAGCCGGGCTCGTTGTAGGCGCGCAGGCGCCGGATCACCTCGCGTTTGAGGAACGGCGAGTGCCGGAGCGCGGCGAGGCTGCGGCGCAGCCGTCCGGGACGGTAGGCGGCGGGGTCGCCCAGCACCGAGACGGCCGTGCCGGTGACCATGAGGAACAGGAACCCGGCGCTGATGACCCGCATGGTCCGGACGCGGGTGCGCTCGGTGCCGCCGACGTGCCGGAAGACGTCGAACGCCACGGCCTTGTGCTCGGACTCCTCCAGCGCGTGCCACAGCAGGATCGACCGGACGCTGGTGTCGCCGAGCAGGTCCCGCGCACGGGGGTCGGTGAGCAGGCACTCGGCCACGGTCGCGGTGTAGTGCTCCAGCCCGGCGGTGAAGCCGAGGCGGACGATCGGCGGCAGGAAGCGGTCGGCGAGGCGCAGGTCGCGCTCGACGACGGCGGAGATCCGATGGGTCGGGTAGCCCATCGCGCGGAGCGTCCGGTTGAGGTGGTCGTGCTCGCGCCCGTGGACGACCTCCTGCCCGATGAAGCCGCGCACCCGGGCGGCGAGGTCCGGGTCGGTGACGCGGTCGCGGTAGTGCCGCACCGAGCGGACGAAGAAGTCCTCGCCCGGCGGGAACGTCGCGGACAGCAGGGCCACGAGGTGGCTCATGACCAGGTCGCCGTCCACGTAGTGGCGGCGCAGGGATCCCCTCGGGTGGTCGAAGGCGACCCGGCGGGTCTGGATGGCGTGCTGGGTCATGCGGACCTCATCTCGGACGCGGGGGCGTGTGGGGGGCCGAGTAGACGTAGTCGTCCAGCGGGAACGTGCGGGCGGCGTGCGCGGCCTGCGCCGCACTCGTCGGCCGCAGATAGGGCGTGTCACCGTGATGGTCGAAGTAGTAGCTGTTGGCGGTGGCGCAGCCGTTGGTCGCCCAGAGGGAGCCGGCGAGCCGCTCGCGCATGCGGTTCGTCCAGCGCTCGGTCGGCTCGGGACGCACCTCCACCGAGGTCGCGCCCCGGCGGCGGGCCTCCTTGATCACGCGGACGACGTGGGCCGAGGTCGTCTCGACGAGCTGGTGCCAGGTGCCGCCGACCCAGCCGTACGGGCCGAACATCATGAAGTGGTTGGGCAGCCCGGGGATGCTGATGCCCTCGTACGAGGCGAGCCGGTTCTCGGTGTAGAACGTCGCGAGGTCGAAGCCGTCGCGGCCGCGCACCGGGGTCCGGCGGTAGACCTCCGGGTCGCTGGCCAGGCGGAACCCCGTCGCGAGGACGATGGCGTCCACGTCGCGTTCGCGACCGTCCGCGGTGCGGACGCCCGTGGGGGTGACCCGGTCGATGGGGTCGGTGACCAGGGCGACGTTCGGCCGGTTGAAGGTTCTGAGGTAGGTGTTGGAGACGGACGGGCGCTTGCAGCCGAGACCGTAGCCGGGCGTCAGCCTCCGCCGGGTGCCGGGATCCCTGACCTGCGTCCGGTACCAGAGCGATCGGGCCAGCCGCGCGCCGCCGTGGGCGAGGTAGGGCGCCCTGCCGTGCCCGACCACCAGGTCGACCAGGACCATCTCGACACCGCGCGTGGCCGTTCGGCGCACCGCGTCCTGGACGCGTGGGGCGCGCCGGAACAGCCACCGCACCGGGCGCGGGACGGGCGCGTCAAGCTTCGGCCCCACCCAGATCGGGGTGCGCTGGTAGACGTCGAGGCGCGCGGTCAGCGGCGCGATCTCGGGGATGATCTGGACGGCGCTGGCGCCCGTCCCGACGACCGCGACCCGCTTGCCGGTCAGGTCGCAGCCGTGGTCCCACCCGGACGAGCGCAGCACCGCGCCCCGGAAGTCGTCGAGGCCCGCGAGGCCGGCGGGTCTGGGATCGACGAACGCGCCGATCGCGCTGACCACGAAGCGGGCCGTCACCTCCCCGGCGGGCGTCCGCAGGCGCCAGAGCCCGGCGTCCTCGTCCCAGACTCGCGCGGTGACCTCGGTGCGCAGGCGGACGTGGCGGCGCACGCCGTACCGGTCGGCGAGCCGGTCGATGTACTCCTTGACCTCGGAGCCCGGCGCGAACACCCGGCTCCAGCGCGGGTTGAGGGCGTAGCTGAACTGGTACGCCTGCGCGGGCACGTCCACGCCGATCCCGGGGTAGACGTTGTCGCGCCACGTCCCGCCGATGTCCCCGGCGCGCTCCAGGACCACGAAGTCGTCGATCCCGGCGCGCAGGAGCGCGATCCCCATGCCGATCCCGCTCAGTCCGGCCCCGATGATCGCGACCTCGGCGTCCGGCATGGGCACCTCCTGCTATTGGAGTACCTGTCGAATATACATCCGGAGGTCCACCGCGCCAGGTGTCGTCAGGTACACCCTCCGTCCGGGTTCTCGGCCCCGTGCCGCCGGGTCCGGCGACCGGCAGTGTTGATCACGTTCGGTAGACGACCCTCCAGGAGGAACCCCATGTCGCGGATCTCCCTCACCGCCTCGCTCGCCTCGGCCACCGCCCTGATCGCCGGGGCGGCCCTCGCCGCCGCCCCGGCGGCGAGCGCGGCCCCGCCCGAGGGCCCGCACGGGCTGGACCGGAAGGTGCGGGCGGCCGCCGGCCGGCTCGTCGCCGACGGCGCGCCCGGCGTGATCGTGATGACGCGCCGCGGCGGGCGCGTCTCGCACGTCACCGCGGGCGTGTCCGACAAGGCCACCGGCGCCCCGATGGACCACCGGCTGCTGTTCCGGATCGCGAGCGTGACCAAGTCGTTCACCTCGACGGTCGTGCTCCAGCTCGCCGCCGAGCGCCGGCTCTCGCTGGACGACACCGTGGAGACGTGGCTCCCGGGCGTCGTCGCGGGCAACGGCAACGACGGATCGAAGATCACCATCCGGCAGCTGCTCGCGCAGACCAGCGGCCTCAACGACTACACGCCCGATCCGCGGGTGATGACCGACCCCGCGCGGGCCTGGACGCCGGCGGAGCTCATCGCGATCGCGATGGAGAAGCCTCCGCAGTACGCGCCCGGGACGAGCTGGAACTACTCCAACACCAACTACATCCTGGCCGGAATGGTCATCGAGAAGGCGACCGGGCACTCGGTGGGCGCCGAGTTCCGGAAGCGCGTCTTCGAGCCGCTGCGGCTGCGGAACACGTCCTACCCGACGACCGACTCCTCGTTCCCCGGCCGCTACGTGCACGGGTACTACTACGACTACGGGGACGTGAGCACGCTCATCAGCCCGTCCAGCGCGAGGACGTCCGGGGGCATCGTCAGCACGGTCGACGACGTGGCCCGCTTCCACCGCGCCCTGTTCACCGGCAGGCTGCTGCCGCCGAAGCAGATGCGCGAGATGCGGACCGTCCGGCCGGTCAACGACGACGGGGTCGTGGAGGACTACGGCCTCGGCGTCGCCCGCGTCAAGTTCTCCTGCGGGTACGCGTGGGGCCACGACGGCGGCTTCCCCGGATACCGGACCTGGACCTACACCAGCGCCGACGGACGCAGCCAGGCCGTCATCACCTACAACGAGTCCAAGCTGGAGTACGACAAGACCTTCCGGGCCGACCTCGCCAAGGCCGCCGACACCGCCTTCTGCGCCTGATCCCGGTGCTGGTGCGCGGGCTCGCTTATAAGCGGATGAGCAGTGGTCGCGGGCTTTTGTTCCTCCGCCCTACAGAAGAAGGGTGCGCGCGGTGCGTACGGTCGGGACGTCCCGCCGCGCAGCCGGGCACGCGGGCCAGACGGAGGTGTGCCGATGAACCGAGCCCTCGCATCGGGCGTTCCCGCCGAGCGCGCCGCGCCTCTCCCGCCGCGGCTCGCCGAGCTGATCCGGCCGGAGCTGCCGAGCCTCGCCGAGCAGATCGTCGCCGAGATCCGCCGCGCCATCCCCGAGTACGCCCGGCCGCTCGACGGCCCCTACGGCCACGTGCTGCGGCTCGGGGTCGAGCGCAGCCTGGCCGCGTTCGCCGAGCGGATCGCGTCGCCCGCCGGGGCGGCGGCCGGCGACGATCCGGCCGGGACGGCGCGGATGCTCGGCCAGTACGAGGCGCACGAGGGGCGCAGCATGGACAGCCTCCAGGCCGCGTACCGGATCGGCGGGCAGGTCGCCTGGCGCCGCGTCATGAAGGTCGCGCCGCGCCACGACATCTCGTCGGCCGTGCTGTCGCGGCTGGCCGACGCGCTGCTGGCCTACATGGACGAGCTGGCCGCGCAGTCGCTCGACGGCCACCGGAACGCCAGGGCGCGTCCCATCCGCGCGCTGGACGAGCGGCGCCGGCGTCTGCTGCGCCTCCTCCTCGCCGTCCCCGGCCCGGACGGCGCCGAGCCCGCCACGGCCGCCGACCTCAAGGAGGCGGCCGACGGGGCGGGGTGGCCGCTTCCGGACCAGGTCACGCTGGTCGCCGTCGAGCCGGACGCCCCCTGCGTCTGGACGGCGCTGGACGAGGACGTCCTCGCCGAACTGGAGTGCCCGGAGCCGCACCTCCTCCTGCCCGGCCCGTTCACCCCAGAGCGCCGCGCGATGCTGGGCGAGGCGCTCCCGGGCCGCCGCATCGCGGTGGGCGTCGCGATGCCGGCCCGCCAGGCCGCGGACTCCCTGCGCTGGGCGCGGCAGGCGCTCGGCCTCGCACTCGACGGCGTCCTCGACGGGCCGGTGACGCTGTGCGAGGAGAACCTCGTCGCGCTGTGGCTGCTGTCGGACCCCGCGCTGGTGGAGCAGCTCACCCGGCGCCGCCTCGGCATCCTGGACGGCATGACCCCGGGCCGGCGGGACCGGCTGACCGAGACGCTGCGGACCTGGCTCGTCACCCGCGGCACCGCCGCCGAGATCGCCGAGCGGCTGCACATCCACCCCCAGACCGTCCGGTACCGGATGCGCAAGATCGAGCAGTCCCTCGGGGACGCGCTGGCCGACCCGGAGGCCCGGTTCGGCATCGAGGTCGCGCTCCGCGCCGCCCACCTGCGGTCGCGCCGTGCCGCCCCCGTCCCCGCCCCCGTCCCCGCACCGCACCGGCCGGCGGCGGGGCGCCGCACGCCCGCCCGCCCGCGCGGTCTCCGGCATTTGCGATGATCTGGGGGTGACCGTTACGAAGCGGACCCGTCTCCGCCTGATCGGCGCGGCGGGCCCCGCCGTCGGCACGCTCGTCCTCAGCACGCTCGCCCTCGGCGCGTGCGGCACCGCCGCCGTGCCCGGCGCCGGGCACGGCGCGGGGCCCGCCGCGACGCCGGCGCCTCCCACCCCTCTCGTGGTGGCGACGCGCTCGTCGCCGCCCCCGCCTCCCTGCACGCCGGAGGGCATCGCCGTCTCGATGAACGAGCCGGACGCCGCCATGGGCCTGCGCGCGGCGCGGGTCGAGCTGCGCAACTGCGGGCAGCGCCCGTACCGGCTGAACGGCTACCCGGCGCTGCGCGTCCTCGACGACAGGCGGCAGCCGTTCAACGTCACGGCCGTGCGCGGCACGAGGCAGGTCGAGGACGCCGGGCCGAAGCCGCTGACGATCCGTCCGGGCCGCACGGCCGAGTTCGTGATCGTCTGGCGGAACACGGTCACCGAGGCGGACACGGTGGCGGTGGCCGGCACGTACCTCGAGGTCCGCCCGGCGCCCGGGCGGCCCGTCGTGATCGTCCCGGCCGACGGGCCGATCGACCTCGGCAACACGGGCCGCCTGGAGGGGACCGCCTGGCGGCTCCCGACCCGGTGACTCAGCGGGGCGGCGCCTGGATCCTGCCGATGCCGAGGGTGTTCTGCGCGGGCATCAGCCCGGTCTCCAGCACCTTCACCAGGATCGGCATCGTGAGCTGCGCCAGCCGGTCGGCCTTGGCGGCGCCGAGCGTCCGCCACGGCCCGTAGGCGAGGTCGTCGGTCGTCCGCTCGACGTCGTCGCGCAGCTCGCGCCCCCGGCCGGTCGCGGCGCCGTCCGCGTCGACGAGCCCGCGGGACGCGAGGCGGTCGCGGGCGGCGGCCCACTCCTCGCCGGTCCAGCCGCGGCTCGCGAACGTCTCCGGGGACGCGGCCCCGACGGCGGCGAACGACACCAGCGCCTCGACCGGGTCGAGCCCGCGGGTGAGGAGCGCGGCGACGTGCCCGTCCCCGCGCTGCTCGCGCAGGATTCCGATGGCGTGCCACAGGACGAGGTGCGGCTCGTCCGGCCAGGGCAGGCCGGCGTTGGCGGCGGCGATCGGGCGTCCGGCGGTGCTCGCGGCCTCGGCGGCGGCGCGGGCCAGTTCGGCGGTCTCGGCCAGGTCCGGGCTCCCGACGCCGTCGCCGAGAAGCGTCCGGTACATGCGGTCGACGGCGCGCAGGCGGGCCTCCAGGACGCGGTCGGGCGGCGCGACCGTCCAGGCGGCGGGGACGTGCTCGGCCACCATGCGCGGGCTGAAGCTGTAGAAGGCGGCCGACACGGCCTCGCTCCCCGCGGCGCCGAGCGGCGCGGCGCGCCACGCGAAGTAGCTCGGCCAGCGCGTCTCCACGTCGTAGCCGAGCCCCCGCGCCTCGGCGAAGACCTCCGGGGAGTACCAGAACAGGGCGTGGAGGGGTTCGAGCTGGTGCCACATCTGCCGTGCGAGGCCGGGGTCCTCCGCCATCACGCGGTCCTCTCTCTCGGGATCACCTCCACTCTATCTTGACATTGCCTAGATGTCGCTCCCGGCCCTGCCCGGCCGGCCATCCACCGGGAGGCGCGCTGACCTGGGACGGCGGCACGGGCGGCGCACCGCCCGGACGGGACGGCGGCGCCGCGCGCCGCGTGCGCGGCGCGAGCGGCAGGACGGCGGGCCGTTCGCGCGGCTCGGGGGACGTCCGGGCGGGGGTCACGAGCGGGGCCCGGCGCTCGTGGCGGGGGAACGCCAGCAGCGCCAGCACGGCCAGCCCGACGCCCGCGGCCCGGAGCCAGAACGGCCCGGCCTCGCGCGGCCACGGCTCCGCGTACAGCAGCGTGGCCGAGAGCAGCAGGTGCGTCTTCGCGGTGACCGTGACGACGGTGACGATGACGGTGAGGCGGCAGCGCTGGAGTCCGATCGACAGCAGCCCGACGCCGAACGCGCCCGCGAGCAGGAACAGGTACGGATGCGGCGAGGAGGGCACGTCCGCGCCCCGGCCCGCGGCGAACATCATCGCCATGCCCTGCCCGAAGACCTCGGTCGCGCCGAGCAGGACGCCCGCGCCGATCCCCGACGCGATGCCCGTCAGCGGGCGCGCGTGCCGGCCGCCGACCGGGCGGTCGCGCACGCAGAACATCCACAGCGGGACGGCCAGCGAGGGCACGCACACGAGCGCGGCCTTCCACAGCGGCAGCGCGGCCGCCGCGGCGCCGACGCGGTGCGGCGCCGCGCCGGCGTGGTCCAGCACCGACAGCGCCGCGGTGACCATCGCGGCGACCGTGATGAGGACGGCGAGCCATTCGCGCGAGGTCGGCCGCTCGCCGAAGCCGCTCATCCCGACGGCCAGCAGGAGGACGAGACCGAGCCCGTAGGCGGGGAGCGTCGCCGCGACGGGCAGGGCGGCCAGCGCCGTGGCGGAGAGTCCGAAGCCCGCCGTCAGCACCGCGAGACCGGCGAGCCAGCGCGGGCTTCGCACGAGAAGACCGGCGGCGTGCAGCGGATGGCGGCCCGAGAGCGGGCTCATCCGCCCCGCGGCCGTCTTGAAAAGGACATAGGCGACGATGTAGACGGCCTGCGCAACGCAGGCGAGGACGACCGCGTGCATGGCGTTCCTCCCAGGGGTGGAGCCCCAGCGTGACATGAGGAAGGTGTGCGGTGATTCTGGCTGGAAGACGGAGAAGTTCCCGGTTTTGTGCGCCCGGGTGAGTAGTGCCCCACGCGACGGAGATGTTTTTCATGATGTGCGCTTGGAGCGGCGAGTCCTGCCGTAAGCTCCGCCACCTAAGGCCGACCTGCCCCGGAAAGGCCAAGATCAAAGCGTCCGTAGCGTCGCCCGGTCACTCAGCGCAGATGAATGATTGCGGAACGCTTCCCGAACCGAGTGTGGTGATGAAGTGACCGAGGGGATGGAACGGCTCGGCGAACCGATCGGCTTCACCGGGGAGGGCGACGGCGGCCGCCGCGCCCGCCGGGCCGTCCGCGAGCGCGCCGCGAAGGTCCTCGCCGACGGGACGCTCCTCGACGACGTCGAGCTGATGACCGCCGAGGGCGTCGCCAACGCCATCCTGCACGGCTCCGGCCTCATCAGCGTCACGATCGCCACCGACGGCCGGCGGCTCCGCGTCGAGGTGTCCGACGACGGCCCCGCCCAGGCGGACCCCAACGGCCCGCCCCGCCTCGACCACGGCCGCGGCCTCACCGTCATCGACGCCCTGGCCGACGAATGGGGCCTGGACCAGACCCCGCACCGCACCCGCCTCTGGTTCGTGATCGACAGCCGCCACCCGGCCGTCTCCGTCTGACGCGGGCCCTGCCGACGCGCACCCCTCCGCCGCACGCCCCCACCCGGCCACGCCCCGGCCTGGCGTGCCGCTCAGCACGGAACCCTCACACAGCTCGGGTGACCGGTCGGGGTCAGGTGGGGAGGGCTCGCCGGAGGACCTTGCCGGTGGGGTTGCGGGGAAGGGCGTCCAGGAAGTGGACGTCGCGCGGGACCGCGTAGCGGGCCAGGTGGTCGCGGACGTGGGCGCGGACGGCGTCGGCGTCCAAGGTCCCGCCCTCGCGCAGGACGACGAACGCGGCGGCGCGCTGGCCGAACTCCTCGTCCGGGACGCCGACCACGGCGACCTCCCGCACCTGCGGGAGCTTCTCCAGCACCTCCTCGATCGCGCCGGGGAAGACGTTCTCCCCGCCCGAGACGATCATGTCGTCGTCGCGGCCGTGCACGAAGAGCCGGCCGTGCTCGTCGAGGTGGCCGACGTCGCCGAGGCTCATCAGGCCGTCGCGCATCTCCCGGGTTCCGCCGCCGGTGTAGCCGGCGAACAGCAGCTCGTTCGCGGCGAAGATGCGGCCCGTGGCGCCGGGCGGGACGGGGGCGCCCTCGTCGTCCAGGACCGCGACCCGCGTGCCCGGCGGCGGCGTGCCCGCGGTGTCGGGACGGGCGCGCAGGTCGGCGGGGGTGGCGATCGTCACCCAGGACGCCTCCGTCGACCCGTACAGGTTGTAGAGGACGTCGCCGAACTCGTCCATGAAGGCGGTGGCGAGCGTCGCGGGCAGCGCCGAGCCGCTGACGGCCGCGATCCGCAGCGAGGACGTGTCGTGAGCGCGGCGCACGGCCTCCGGCACGTCCAGGACGCGTTGCAGCATGACCGGCACGGCGACCAGCGCGGTCGCGCGGGTCCGGTCGATCGTGCGGAGGGTTTGCTCGGGATCGAACCTGGCCCGCAGGACGATCGTGGCGCGCAGCGAGACCGCGATCTGGAGCATCGCGTAGCCCCAGGTGTGGAACAGCGGCGCCTCGATGAACATCCGCTCGTGCACCCGGTAGGGGATGCGGGACAGGATCGACGCCAGCGGCGACAGCCCCGGGCGCGAGTGCCGGTCGGCGCCCTTGGGGCGGCCGGTCGTGCCGGAGCTCAGCACGATCGTCCGGCCGGCCCTGGCCGGGGGGCCGATCGGCGCGGCGGGCGTCGTGACGATGAGGTTCTCCAGCTCCGAGCCCGTCCCGCCCGCGGTGACCACTCGCACGGTCCTGGGCACGGCCGCGATGAAGCCGGTGAACTCCGCGTCGGCGATCACCACCTCGACCTCCTGCTGCCGCAGGACGGTCACGAGCTGCTCGGTGCTCATCCCGGTGTTCAGCAGGACGAGGTCGGAGCCGCGCTTGCTGCACGCGACGAGCGTCTCGACCATGCCGCGGTGGTTGCGGCACAGGACGGCCACGCGGGGCGGGGAGCCGGAGCCGGGGGCGGACGCGGACAGGGCGGCGGCGAGCCGGTCGGTGCGGGCGTCGACCTCGCCGTACGTCAGCTCGCCGGCGTCGTCGACGATCGCGACGGCGCCGGGGTCGCGGGCGGCGGCGGAGGCGAGCGTCCCGCCGAGCAGGGTGCCCCAGCGGCGCAGGGCGCCGAGCTGGCGGGCGACGCGCAGCGGGGGTCCGGGACGCCACAGCCCGCTGCGGGCGAACATCCCGCCCGCCCGGCCGACCGACGCCGCGCGGCCGGCCAGCGCCGCGCGGCGCCCGTCCTCCGATCGTCCGCTCATCTGGCGCCTCCGGGTACGGGGTTGGGGGTACCGACCGTACGGACGGAGGCTCTCGTCCTCTTCTGACTCGGCCCAGCTCTTCGGCCGGGCTTTTGTCAGGAGCCTGACAACGCGCGGCCCTCCGCGGCGGGGACGGGGACGTCCCCCTTCGCGGGTTCCGGCGAGTTTCCGAGGTCGAGGCTGTCGCGCAGCGTCACCGGCTTGAGGAACGCCGCCGCGACGATGCCGACGATCGCGATCGCCGCGGAGATCAGGAAGATGTGACCGGTGGCGTCGCCGTAGGCGGCCCGGACGACCTGCTGGACGGACGGGTGCAGCGCGCTGATGTCGAGGGTGCCCGCGTCGCCGCCGCCCGAGCCCGGGTTCACGCCGAGCCTGCGCAGCCCGTCGGCGATCCGGTCCGCGACCTGGTTCGCCAGGACGGCGCCGAGCACCGAGACGCCGACCGTCCCGCCGAGGGAGCGGAAGAACGTGACGGTCCCGCTCGCGGCGCCGATCTCGTGGAGGCGCACCGAGTTCTGCACGACGAGGACGAGGTTCTGCATCGTCATGCCGACCCCCGCGCCGACCAGGAACATCGCGGCGCCGATGAAGACGAGCGAGGTCTGGTGGTCGATGGTGGCGAGCAGGCCGAACCCGGCGGTCAGCACGACCGTCCCGAAGACGATGTAGGGCTTGACCTTGCCGGTCCTGGAGGCGAAGCGCCCGGCCACGGTGGACGCGCCGAACACGCCGAGCATCATCGGGAACGTGAGCAGGCCCGCCCGGGTCGGACTGTAGCCGCGCCCGATCTGGAAGTACTGGCCGAGGAAGACGGCGCCGCCGAACATCGCCATGCCGACGGCCAGGCTGGCCGTGATCGCGAGCGCGGTGTTGCGGCGCGCCACGATGTCCAGCGGGACGATCGGCTCCGCGGCGCGGGCCTCGACCCACACGGCCGCGGCGAGCAGCACCGCGCCGGAGCCGGCCATCGCGGCCGTCTGCCACGACAGCCAGGCGAAGTTCTCGCCGACGAAGGTGATCCAGATCAGCAGCACGCTGACCCCGGCGGCGATGAGCGTGGCGCCCAGGTAGTCGATCTTGACGTCGGGCCGGCGGACGTGCGGGAGCCGCAGGGTCTTCTGGAGCAGCCCGAAGGCCACGACAGCGAACGGCACGCCGATGAAGAAGCACCAGCGCCAGCCGAGCGCGGAGTCGACGATGAGGCCGCCGAGCAGCGGCCCGCCGACCGTGGCGACGGCCATCACGCCGCCGAGGTAGCCGTAGTAGCGGCCCCGGTCCCGCGGGCTGATCATCGCCGCCATGATGATCTGGACGAGGATCTGCAGCGCGCCGACGCCGAGGCCCTGCACCGCGCGGAACGCGATGAGCTGCGCGGTGCTCTGCGCGAACCCGGACGCCACGGACGCCAGGACGAAGATGCCGACGCCCGCCTGGAGCAGCGTCTTCTTGTCGTAGAGGTCGGCCAGCTTGCCCCAGATCGGGGTGCTGGCGGTCGACACGAGCAGGGTCGCGGTGACGACCCAGGTGTACTGCGACTGGCTGCCCTTGAGGGCACCGATGATCTGCGGCAGCGCGGTGGACACGACGGTGCTGCTCAGCATCGCCACGAACAGCACCAGCAGCAGGCCGCTGAGCGCTTCGAGGATCTGGCGGTGCGACATCGGCGCCGATCTCGCGGGGACCTGCTCGGCCAAGGAACGCCTCCGGGTGAAGTGGGCCTGTCCGGGATGGGAACGAGGGGATCAACCCCCGGCCCGGACACTTTATTCCCACTGCGCAAAATTTCGCGCTGGGCAGGTTTTTGCCCGCTAGGCTGGGGCCCACCATGGAGACCACCGGCGGGCTGCGCGAACGCAAGAAGGAGGCGACGCGCCGCGCCCTCCACGAGGCCGCGATGCGGCTCGCCGTCGAGCACGGCCTGGACGAGGTCACCGTCGAGGCCATCGCCGACGCGGCGGGCGTCTCCCGCCGCACCTTCTCCAACTACTTCGCCGGCAAGGAGGACGCCCTCCTCTACGGCGACGAGCAGCGGATGAACGCCGTGCTGGCGACCTTCGCGGCCCGCCCGGCCGGCGAGTCGTCATGGACGGCGCTGCGCGCCTCGCTGGACGCCCTGCACGCGGAGGCCGGCGACCTGGACCCCCAGTGGGCGGCGCAGACGCGCCTCGCCCGCAAGCATCCGTCCGTCCTCGGGCGGCAGCTCGCCAGCTACGCCGAGTTCGAGCGCGCCCTCGCCGACCTGATCGCCTCCCGGGACGGCCTCTCCCGCCTGCGCGCCCGCGTCATGGCCGGCGCCTTCATGACCGCGCTGCGCGTCGCGTCCGTGACCTGGATCGAGGAGCAGCCCGTCCGCCCCCTCTCCGAGGTCGCCGCCGAGACCCTCACCGAGATGGCCCGCGAGTTCCGGTGACCGTCCGGGCCCTCAGGGGCGGGGGATGTTGCGCAGGTTGCTGCGGGCCAGGTCGAGCATCCTGCCGACGCCGCCGGTGAGGACGGTCTTGCCGGCCGACAGCGCGAAGCCCTTCACCTGCTGCGGCGTGATGCGCGGCGGGATGGACAGGGCGTTCGGGTCGGTCACGACGTCCACCAGGTAGGGGCCGGGCGCGGCGAGCGCGCGCTCCATCACGGTGCGCACGTCGGACGGGCGCTCCACCCGCGCCGACTCGATCCCGGCCGCCTCGGCGATCGCCGCGTAGTCGACGGGCTCGTGGTCGGTCTCGTAGGACGGCAGGCCGTCCACCATCATCTCCAGCTTCACCATGCCGAGCGACGCGTTGTCGAACAGGATGATCTTCACGGGGACGCGGTGCAGCCGCACGGTGAGCAGCTCGCCGAGCAGCATGCCGAGACCGCCGTCGCCGGAGATCGAGATCACCTGGCGCCCGGGCGCGCCGAACTGGGCGCCGACGGCGTGCGGGAGCGCGTTGGCCATGGAGCCGTGGACGAACGAGCCCATCACGCGGCGGCGCCCGTTCGGGGTGATGTAGCGGGCGGCCCAGACGTTGCACATCCCGGTGTCCACCGTGAAGATCGCGTCGTCGTCGGCGAGGTCGTCCAGGACGCCGGCGACGTACTCGGGGTGGATCGGGATGTGCCGGTCGATGTCGCGGGTGTAGGCGGAGACCACGTTCTCCAGCGCCCGCGCGTGGCGGTGCAGCATCTCGTCGAGGTAGGAGCGGTCGTGCTTCTGCTCCACCTTGTCCAGGACGAGCCGGATCGTCTCCCCGACGTCCCCGTGGACCGCGAGATCGAGCGGTGTCCGGCGGCCCGGCTTGGACGGGTCGTCGTCCACCTGGATGGTGTTCTTGCCCGGCAGGAACGGGTCGTAGGGGAAGTCGGTGCCGAGCAGGAGGACGAGGTCGGCGTCCTGCATCGCCTCGTAGCAGGCGCCGTAGCCGAGCAGGCCGCTCATGCCCACGTCGAACGGGTTGTCGTACTGGATCCACTCCTTGCCGCGCAGCGCGTGGCCGACCGGCGAGAGCAGCCGGTGCGCCAGCTCGATCACCTCGGAGTGGGCGTCCCGGACGCCGGCGCCGCAGAACAGCATCACCTTCCGCGCCCGGTTGAGCGCGCCGGCGAGCTGCTCGACCTGGTCGCCCGGCGGACGGACGATGCCCTTGCGGACGAGGAAGTCGTGCTCGCCGGTCGGTTCGGCGGTGTCACGGCCCGCGACGTCCCCGGGCAGCGTCAGCACGGAGACGCCGGCGAGCCCGATCGCGTGCTGGATGGCGGTCCGCAGGAGGCGCGGCATCTGCTCCGGGGTGACGATCGGCTCGCAGAAGTGGCTGCAGTCGACGAACAGCCGCTCGGGGTGGGTCTCCTGGAAGTAGCCGCTGCCGATCTGCACGCTCGGGATCTGCGACGCCAGCGCCAGCACCGGCGCCCCCGACCGGTGCGCGTCGTAAAGCCCCTGGATGAGGTGGGTGTTGCCCGGGCCGCAGCTCCCCGCGCACACGGCGAGCCGTCCCGTGGTCTGCGCCTCCGCCGCCGCCGCGAACGCGCCCGCCTCCTCGTTGCGGACGTGCACCCAGTCGATCCCGCGCGTCCGGCGCACGGCGTCGACGACCGGGTTGAGGCTGTCGCCCACCACCCCGTAGATCCGCCGGACCCCGGCCTGCCGCAGCACCTCGATGAACTGGTCGGCGACGGTCGCCATTCGCCCTCTCCCCCGCATGAGTCCCCCGCTACGTCTCCCCCGCCATGCAATGCCCCCTGGCTCACGGCTGACACCGGGCTACGGCTGACACCCCCGGCCCCACCGGGGTTAAATGGTCAAACCATGAACTAGATGGGCGGGACTGCGAGCGGATGACGGACGACCACGCGAACATGAGCACCGGCGACCGGGCGGAGCTGGACTTCTGGTCGTTCGTCGATCTCGCGGGACGGCGGCTCTCGGAGGAGTACGGGTTCCGGCACCGGCTGGCGACGCGGCTGCTGCTGACGCTGAACCGGGCGTCGGCGATCGTCACCTACGACCTGGAGTCCACGGTGCACCGGCCGCGCGGCCACTCCTGGTCGGCGTTCCGGCTGCTGTTCGTGACCTGGCTCGCCGGGCCGCTGGAGCCCGGCCGGGCCGCCACGCTGGCCGGGATGAGCAGGGCCGCCGTCTCCAACCTGAGCAAGACGCTCGTCGCGGACGGGATGCTCGCGCGCACCCGGGGCGAGCGGGACGGCCGGTCGGTGATCCTCGCGCTGACCGAGCGGGGGCAGGAGGCCATGCTGGAGATCTTCGCCGGGCAGAACGAGCGCGAGCGGCAGTGGGCGGACGTGCTCACCGAGACCGAGCAGCGGATGCTCGTCATGCTGCTGGACAAGCTCATCGCGGGACGCGGCTCGTTCGACGCCCGCGAGCGCAGCTGACCCGGGGCGCCGCCGCCGATTAGGGCCTTCCCCTCTGAGGGAGAACAGCCGTAAGGTCGGCAGAAAGTAGTTAATGCGTTAATCATCGGAGGCGATGGAGCATGGCCCACTACCGCCGGGTCGGCCACGTGCCGCCGAAGCGCCACACCCAGCACCGCCACAGCGGCCAGGGGGGCGGCGAGGAGCGGCTCTACTTCGAGGAGCTGATGGGCGAGGAGGGCTTCTCCTCCGACTCGTCACTGCTGTACCACCGGGAGATCCCGTCCGCGATCGTCGACTCGCGGGTCTGGGACGTCCCCGACCAGACCACGACGCCCAACCATCCGCTGCGGCCCCGCCATCTGAAGCTGCACGAGCTGTTCCCCAAGGAGACCTGGTCCGAGACCGACGTCGTCACCGGCCGCCGGATCATCCTCGGCAACGGCGACGTCCGGATCTCCTACGTGGTGTCCGCCGCGGACTCTCCGCTGTACCGCAACGCGACCGGCGACGAGATCGTCTACATCGAGTCCGGCACCGCGACGGTCGAGACGATCTTCGGGGCGGTGGAGGCGAAGCCGGGCGACTACGTCGTCATCCCGACCTCGACCACGCACCGCTGGCTGCCGACCGGCGACCAGCCGCTGCGCGCGTACGCGATCGAGGCCACCGGCCACGTCGCGCCGCCGAAGCGCTACCTGTCGCGCTACGGCCAGTTCCTGGAGCACGCCCCGTACTGCGAGCGCGACCTGCACGGCCCCGGCGAGCCCCTCCAGGCCGACGGCGCCGACGTCGAGGTCCTCGTCAAGCACCGCACGTCGCGCGGCATCTCCGGCACCCGGCTGACCTACGCGCGCCACCCGTTCGACGTCGTCGGCTGGGACGGCTGCCTGTACCCGTTCACGTTCAGCGTGCACGACTTCGAGCCGATCACCGGCCGCGTCCACCAGCCGCCGCCCGTCCACCAGGTGTTCGAGGGCCCGGGCTTCGTCGTGTGCAACTTCGTGCCGCGCAAGGTGGACTACCACCCGCTGTCGATCCCGGTGCCCTACTACCACTCGAACGTGGACTCCGACGAGATCATGTTCTACTGCGGCGGCGACTACGAGGCCCGCAAGGGCTCGGGCATCGGGCAGGGCTCGGTCTCGGTGCACCCCGGCGGCCTCGCGCACGGCCCGCAGCCCGGCGCGTACGAGCGCAGCATCGGCGTCGAGTTCTTCGACGAGCTGGCGGTCATGGTCGACACCTTCCGGCCCCTCGAACTGGGCGAGGGCGGCCTGGCCTGCGAGGACGAGGCGTACGCCTGGACCTGGGCGGGGCGGCGATGACCACCCCGTTCGCGGTTCCCCCGTTCGCGGCGGGCCTGTGCGACGACGCCGCCGTCTTCCCGCCGGGGCTCGCGCCGCTCGCCGACGCCGTCCCGGCGCACCGCGACCACCGCGCCGCCGCCTACGCCGGCCTCGTCGGCCCGCTGGTCCTGCCCGCCTCCGCGCTCGACGCACTGCATCCGCTGCTCGACGGCGAGCCGCTCGACGTGTCGGTCACCGCGCCGAACGGCCCGTGCGAGGCCGCCAAGGCGGTGGGCGTCGCCGCCGGCCTGCCCGTCGACGTGCGCGGGCTGGAGGTCGCCGTCCCGCCCGGCATGGGGCCGGAGGAGTTCTTCCGCGTGCTCGGCCGCCCCGGCGTCCCCGTGTACGTCGAGATCCCCCGCGACGAGCGGCGCCCCGCGTTCATCGAGGCCGTCGCCGCGCGCGGCGACCGCGCGAAGTTCCGCACCGGCGGGGTGAAGGCGCACCTGTACCCGGGCACGGACGAGCTCGCCGCCGCCGTCACGTCGGTCGTGGAGGCGGGCGTTCCGTTCAAGGCGACGGCGGGGCTGCACCATCCCGTCCGGAACACCGATCCCGAGACCGGGTTCCACCAGCACGGATTCCTGAACCTGCTGCTCGCGACCGACGCCGCCCTGCGCGGCCGCCCGCACGCGGAGCTCGCCGCCGTCCTGGCCGACCGCGACGCGCCGGCGGTCGCCGCCCGCGTGGCGGGGCTCGGCGAGGCGCGCACGGCCGCGGCCCGCGCCTGCTTCCTGTCCTTCGGGACGTGCAGCATCACCGACCCCCTGACCGAACTCGCGGACCTCGGACTGCTCGGGTCCGCCCTCCTGGAGACCTCCCGATGACCCGCATCGCGATTCCCGGAGACTCCCTCTTCGGGCTCGCCAACCTCCCCTACGGCGTGTTCTCGCCCTCGGGCGCCGCGCCCCGCGTGGGCGTCCGCGTGGCCGACTCCGTCGTGGACCTCGCCGCCGCCCTCGGCGACGACGTCTTCGCCGCGCCGACGCTGAACCCGTTCATGGCCCAGGGCCACGCGCGCTGGGTCGAGGTCCGCGAGCAGGTCCTCGACCTGGTCTCCGAGGACGTCCCGGACGAGGCCGTCCACCCCCTCGGCGCGGTGACCCCGCACATGCCGTTCGAGGTCGCCGACTACGTGGACTTCTACGCCTCCGAGCACCACGCGTCCAACCTCGGCCGGCTGTTCCGCCCGGACTCCGAGCCGCTCATGCCGAACTGGAAGCACCTGCCGGTCGGGTACCACGGCCGCGCCGGGACGGTCGTCCCGTCCGGGACGCCGATCGTGCGCCCGAGCGGGCAGCGCAAGGGCGAGGCGGCGCCCACGTTCGGGGAGAGCCGCCGCCTCGACATCGAGGCCGAGGTCGGCTTCGTGGTCGGCACCGGCTCGGCGCTGGGCGACCCGGTGGGCGCCGACGACTTCGACGAGCGGGTGTTCGGCGTCGTCCTCGTCAACGACTGGTCGGCCCGCGACATCCAGGCGTGGGAGTACGTCCCGCTCGGCCCGTTCCTGGGGAAGAGCTTCGCGACGTCGGTGTCCCACTGGGTCGTCCCGCTCCTCGCCCTGGAGGCCGCCCGCGTCGCCACGCCGCCGCAGGACCCCGAGCCGCTGCCCTACCTGCGCGAGAAGAACCCCTGGGGCCTGGACCTCGACCTCGCCGTCTCCTGGAACGGGCAGGTCGTCTCCCGTCCGCCCTACCGGGAGATGTACTGGTCGCCCGCCCAGATGCTCGCGCACATGACGGTGAACGGCGCCTCGTCCCGCACCGGCGACCTGTTCGCCTCAGGGACGGTCTCCGGCCCGGACAAGGACCAGCGCGGCGCCTTCATCGAGCTCACGTGGGGCGGCAAGGAGCCCGTGACGGTGAACGGCGAGCCGCGCACCTTCCTGGAGGACGGCGACGAGGTCTCGATCACCGCCTCCGCCCCCGGCCCCTCCGGCGCCCGCATCGGCTTCGGAGAGGTCACCGGCCGGATCCTCCCCGCCCGCTGAGTTTCCGGCGGGCGCCGCCCTCGGGGGGTGGCGCCCAGGTTCACGCTCCTGCGCGTCCACACCAGCGGGTACGCGCTCAACTTCTACAAGACCCGCGGGGACGAGGCCCGCGCCTGGAGCGAGCGCAGCCGCCAGGAACTCTC